>NZ_JBYIQP010000031.1:0-70826 GCF_057707665.1 Actinacidiphila sp. bgisy167
GGGGGGGGGGGAAAGCACCCCCCCCCCCCCCCACACCCCGGACCCACCTGGGCGCTTCGTACAATGTGGTCGTGACCAATCCGCGCCCCGAGAACGACGAGCCCCTTTCCGACCCACTGGCCGCCATGGGCCTGGGCGGCGACGAGGACGACGCCGCCATCGACCCCGGCCGCGAGGCCGACCTGGCGGTGATCGAGGCGGGCAGCCGTACTCTCCGGGCCGGGGGCCCGGTCCCGCAGGACGACGGCATTCCCGCGCGCCCGACCGACCCGGAGGTCGACAGGGCCCTCCGCGAGGTCGAGGCGGAACTGGCGGGCCGCTGGCCGGAGACGAAGCTGGAACCGTCGCTGGACCGCATGACCGCGCTGATGGACATCCTCGGCGAGCCGCAGCGGACCTACCCCTCGATCCACATCACCGGCACCAACGGCAAGACCAGCACCGCCCGCATGATCGAGCAGCTCCTGCTCGCCTTCGACCTGCGCACCGGCCGCTACACCAGCCCGCACGTGCAGTCCGTCACCGAGCGGATCAGCCTCGACGGCCGGCCGATCACGGCGGAGAAGTTCATCGAGACCTACCGCGACCTGGCGCCGTATGTGCAGATGGTCGACGGCGCCCAGCCGTACCGGATGTCCTTCTTCGAGGTGCTGACCGGCATGGCGTACGCCGCTTTCGCCGACGCCCCGGTGGACGTGGCCGTCGTCGAGGTCGGCATGGGCGGCAGCTGGGACGCGACCAACGTGGTGGACGGCACGGTCGCCGTCGTCACCCCGATCGACCTGGACCACACCGACCGCCTGGGCGAGACGGCCGGCGAGATCGCGGTGGAGAAGAGCGGGATCGTCAAGAAGGACGCCACCGCCGTGCTGGCCCAGCAGCCCGTGGAGGCGGCCCAGGTGCTGCTGAAGCGCGCCGTCGAGGTGGACGCGACGGTCGCCCGGGAGGGCATGGAGTTCGGCGTCGTGCACCGCGAGGTGGCCGTCGGCGGGCAGATGCTGACCCTGCGCGGCCTGGGCGGGGAGTACGAGCAGGTCTTCCTGCCGCTGCACGGCGAGCACCAGGCGCACAACGCGGCCGTGGCGCTCGCCGCGGTGGAGGCGTTCTTCGGCGTCGGCACCCTGCACGCCCGCACCCTCGACGTCGACACCGTTCGCGCCGCCTTCGCGAACGTCACTTCGCCGGGCCGGCTGGAGGTCGTGCGCCGCAGCCCCACCGTGGTGCTGGACGCGGCGCACAACCCGGCGGGTGCCCGGGCCGCGGCAGGCGCACTGGGCGAGGCCTTCGGCTTCACCCATCTGGTGGGTGTGGTCGGCACGAGCGCCGACAAGGACGTACGGGGCCTGCTGGAGGCCTTCGAGCCGGTCTTCGCCGAGATCGTGGTGACGCAGAACTCCACCCACCGCGCCATGGACGTGGACGAACTGGCCGCGCTGGCGGTGGAGGTCTTCGGCGACGAGCGCGTCCAGGTCGAGCCGCGGCTGGACGACGCCATCGAGGCGGCCGTGACGCTCGCCGAGGAGCAGGGGGAGTTCTCCGGCGCCGGGGTGCTGGTCACCGGTTCGGTGATCACCGTGGGAGAGGCCCGGCTGCTGCTGGGCCGCAAGTGACGAGCGGGAAGCGAAGCCAAGCGGATGCGGACCCTGTGCGCGAGCACCCTGATCGGTGAGTTCTTCGTGATCGGCTTCGCCGGTCTGGTGGCGATGAAGCAGCCGGAGCTGACGGCCGGCACGGTATGGGCGGTCAGCGGCGTCGCCATGGCCCTGTGCGTACTGCTGTGCGGCATGCTGGGGCGGCGCGGCGCTCTGGCCGTCGGCTGGCTGCTGCAGGCCGGGCTGATCGCGAGCGGTCTCGCCGTCCCGGTGATGTTCTTCCTCGGCGCGGTCTTCGCCGCGCTGTGGTGGGCCGCCGTCCACTTCGGCCGCAAGGTCGACGAGGCCAAGGCCGCGCGGGCCGCCCAGCCCGCCTGACCGCACCGCCGAGCCCATGACCAGGGGGTGCCGTGAGCGCTGGTGAACCCCCCGGTAATGTCGTCGTACCCGCACCCCGTACCTAGGAGTCACACCGTGTCCCAGCGCACCCTCGTCCTTCTCAAGCCGGACGCCGTACGTCGCGGCCTGGTCGGCGAGATCCTCGGCCGCATCGAGCGCAAGGCTGGCTGGAGCATCACCGCGCTGGAGCTGTGCACGCTCGACCGCGCGATCCTCGAGCAGCACTACGCCGAGCACGTCGGCCGGCCGTTCTACGAGCCGCTGGTGGAGTTCATGTCCTCTGGTCCTGCCGTCGCCCTGGTCGTCGAGGGGGAGCGGGTCATCGAGGGTCTGCGCGCGCTGGCCGGCCCGACCGACCCGATCGCGGCGGCCCCCGGCTCGATCCGCGGCGACTTCGGCACCATCGTCCGGGAGAACCTGATCCACGCTTCCGACTCCGTGGAGTCCGCCGAGCGCGAGATCAAGATCTTCTTCCCCGGCCTGGTCTGATCTCCGCGGCGACGGGCGACGCGGCGGCGCGGCGCCGAAGGGGCCGTTGACGCCCGATCAGCTCAACGGGCGGTCGGAATTTTCCCGGCCGCCCGCAGCCGCGGCCGGGCCTTTCGGGAACCAATTCCGCCGACACGGCGTCACCATTGCAGAGGACAGCTGTGTGTTCTGATGACAATGGCGGCGGAACCCTGACCCCGTGCCCTGGCGGGCGCGACTACGATGGAATCTCCGCACCTCCGGCTCGGCGCACAGCAGCGCACCCCGCCGTGCTCACCCCCACACGCTCCAGCTCGGGAAGGCCAGACGTATCCTCATGGCGAACAACATGTCGTTCATCGGCCGTGACATGGCTGTCGACCTCGGCACCGCCAACACGCTGGTGTACGTCAGGGGTCGCGGGATCGTCCTCAACGAGCCGTCCGTCGTCGCCATCAACACCAACACGGGCGGCATCCTGGCGGTCGGCTCCGAAGCGAAGAAGATGATCGGCCGGACCCCCGGCAACATCGTCGCGGTCCGTCCTCTCAAGGACGGGGTGATCGCGGACTTCGAGATCACCGAGCGCATGCTGCGCTACTTCATCCTCAAGATCCACAAGCGCCGCTACCTGGCACGCCCGCGCGTCGTGGTCTGCGTCCCCTCCGGCATCACCGGAGTCGAGCGCCGCGCCGTCATCGAGGCCGCCACCCAGGCCGGTGCGCGCCAGGTGCACATCATCGAGGAGCCCATGGCCGCCGCGATCGGCGCCGGGCTCCCCGTCCACGAGGCCACCGGCAACATGGTCGTCGACATCGGCGGCGGCACCACCGAGGTCGCCGTCATCTCGCTCGGCGGCATCGTCACCGCGCAGTCCATCCGGGTGGCCGGCGACGAGCTGGACAACGCGATCATCCAGCACATCAAGAAGGAGTACAGCCTTCTGCTGGGCGAGCGCACCGCGGAGGCGATCAAGCTCACCATCGGCTCGGCCTTCGCGGTCGACACCGAGGAGCACACCGAGATCCGCGGCCGCGACCTGGTATCCGGCCTGCCCAAGACGGTGGTCGTCTCGGCCGCCGAGGTGCGCAAGGCGATCGAGGAGCCGGTCAACGCCATTGTCGACGCGGTCAAGACGACCCTCGACAAGTGCCCGCCCGAGCTGTCCGGCGACATCATGGACCGCGGCATCGTGCTGGCCGGCGGCGGCGCGCTGCTGCGCGGCCTGGACGAGCGGCTGCGCAACGAGACGGGCATGCCGATCCACATCGCCGAGTCCCCGCTGGACTGCGTGGCCCTCGGCGCCGGCAAGTGCGTCGAGGAGTTCGAGGCGCTGCAGCAGGTCCTGGACGCGCAGCCGCGCAGATGAGTCCCCACGGTCCTTCGTACGGGTGAAGTCCCGCCCTTACGCAGGATCGTTCTACCTCCCGGAACGGCCCATCGGGCCCACGGGCTCACACGCTCTGACGAGGAAGGCACGGACTGGCCCCCGTGAGGGACACACGAGAGAGCCGGCTTCTGCTGGTGCTGCTGGTGGCGATCGCATTCGCGCTGATCACCGTCGACATCCGCGGCGGTGAGGACTCACCGCTGGACGGCGCCCGGTCCACCGCGGCCACCGTCTTCGGCCCCGTCGAGAACGGGGTCGCAGCCGTGGTCGACCCGGTGGAAGGCGCCGTGGACGCGGTACGCGACTCCGGCGACCGCAGCAGCCGCATCAGCCGACTGGAGCGGGAGAACGCCGAGCTGAAGCAGCAGCTCGGCAGTAAGGACGTCACGCGCGAGCGGGCCCGCGAACTCGACAAGCTGCTCAAGCTCGCCGGCGCCGGCCAGTACCGGGTCAAGGGCGCGCAGGTCATCGCCATAGGGGCCGCCCAGGGCTTCTCCTGGACGGTCACCATCGACTCCGGGGCCAACGACGGCATCCAGCGCGACATGACGGTGGTCAACGGGGACGGA
This sequence comes from Actinacidiphila sp. bgisy167, assembly GCF_057707665.1. Lineage (NCBI taxonomy): Bacteria > Bacillati > Actinomycetota > Actinomycetes > Kitasatosporales > Streptomycetaceae > Actinacidiphila > Actinacidiphila sp. bgisy167. Next base: position 4,419 of record NZ_JBYIQP010000031.1, read on the forward strand.
CTGGTCGGCCGGGTCACCACCGTCGGCCCCTCCACCTCGACCGTCCTGCTCGCCTGCGACCCGGACTTCACCGTCGGCACCCGGCTGGAGAAGTCCTCCGAACTCGGCTTCGCCACCGGCCAGGGCAACCGGCCGATCCGGGTGCAGCTGCTCAACGGCAAGGCGCACGTGAAGAAGGGCGCCCGGCTGGTCACCTTCGGCTCGCAGGCCGACAAGCCCTTCGTCCCCGGCGTGCCGGTCGGCACCGTCGCCAAGGTCGACCGGGCCGGCGGTGGTCTCACCCGTACGGTGGAGGTCACCCCGTTCGTCGGCTTCACCAAGCTCGACATCGTCGGCGTCGTCGTCCAGGGCCCGCGCAAGGACCCGCGCGACTCGGTGCTGCCCGCCGGCCCGAAGCCGGTCCCGACGGTCACGGTCACCGCGACGCCGAGCGTGGACCCCTCGCAGTCCTCGGGCAACGGACAGGAGCAGGTCCGATGAAGCGCGCTGTGCTTTCCACCGGCCTCGTGGTCGCCGGCATGGTCCTCCAGGTGTGCGTCCTGGCCCGCCTCCATCTGCCCGGCGCCGTTCCCGACCTGCTGCTGCTCGTCGTCCTCGCCCTCGCACTGACGTACGGTCACGTGGCCGGCTGCCTCATCGGCTTCGGCGCCGGACTGCTTGCCGACCTCGCCCCGCCCGCCGACCACGCCGCGGGCCGCTATGCCCTCGTGCTGTGCGTCGTCGGCTACATCGCCGGCCTGCTCAAGCCCGAGGGCGGCCAGATGCGCTCGGCCACGCGCCCGATGCTCGTCGTGGTCGGCGCCGCCATCGGCTCCACGGTGCTGTACGCGGCCGTGGGCGCCCTCGTCGGGGACACCGCGGCCCAGCACGTGGGCCTGGGGAAGTTGCTGTTCACCGCCGCCCTGTACGACCTGCTGCTGGCGCCGTTCACCGTGCCGTGGATCATGGCCCTGGCCCGCCGGACCCAGAGCGACCCCCTCGCGGAGGACGCCTCCGGCCCCGGCTTCGGCGCCCGCATCGGCGCCCGCATCGGCGGCCAGCGCGCCGGCCTCCTGGGCCGGGTGGGGAGCCTCGCCAAGGGAGGGCGGCGGCTGTGAGCGTGACGAAGGCGCCGCGTGCCCTCCCCCGGCGCGGGGCCGCACTCCCGCAGCCGGCGGCGAAGCGCGCGCGGCCCTGCCGCGTGGGCGCGGAAGCGGGAGGAGCGGCGTGAGCAACATCCCCGAGACGGGGCGGACGCCGAGGGTCACGATCCGGCTGGTCGTCCTCCAGATCCTCGTCCTGTCCCTGCTGTTCACCCTCGGCGGACGGCTGTGGTTCCTGCAGATCCGCGACGGCCACGAGTACTCGGCCCAGGCCAACAGCAACAACGTCCAGGAGGTCGTCGCGCCCGCCGTCCGCGGCTCGATCCTCGACGACCGGGGCGTGGCGCTCGCCGACAACGAGACCCGGCTGGTGGTCTCCGCGAGCCGCACCGACCTGCTGAAGCAGAAGGACGACGGCAAGGCGGTGCTGACGCGGCTCGCCGACGTCCTGCACATGAAGCCCGAAGAGGTACTGGGCAAGGTCCGGCTCTGCGACTCGCAGACCCCCAGGCCCTGCTGGAACGGTTCGCCCTACCAGCCGATCCCCATCACCGACGAGGCCACCACCCAGCAGGCCCTGCAGATCATGGAGCGCCGCGAGGACTTCCCCGGCATCACCGCCGAGCCCACCGCGGTGCGCCGCTACACCTCCCCCTACGGAGCCAACACCGCCCAGGTCCTCGGCTACCTCTCGCCCGTGACGGACGAGGAGCTGACCGCCGCGGAGAAGAAGGGCCGGCCGCTGCTGCGCTCGGACCAGATCGGCCGTTCCGGCCTGGAGCGCACCTACGACAGCGAGCTGCGCGGCAAGGCGGGCGTGACCCGCTACGAGGTGGACAACCTCGGCCGGGTCATCGGCAAGGCGGGCGAGACCGCCGCCGAGCCCGGCAGCCACCTGGTCACCAGCATCGACGCCCGCGTCCAGGCGGTCGCCGAGAAGGAGCTGGACGAGGCCATGAAGGAGGCCCGGAAGACCTTCGACAAGGTCACCGGCAGCCTCTACAAGGCGGACTCCGGCGCGGTCGTCGTCATGGACGTGCACACCGGCCAGGTCATCGCGATGGCCAGCGCGCCCACGTACGACCCGAACGCCTGGGTCGGCGGCATCTCCGCCAAGGACTACGCCGAGCTGACGGGCAAGAACTCCAACTTCCCTCTGCTCAACAGGGCCATACAGGGCCAGTCGGCCCCAGGCTCCACCTTCAAGCCGATCTCCACCTCGGCGGCGGTGCGGGCCGGTTACGACATCAACGGCCGCTACCCCTGCCCCTCGTCGATGACCATCGGCGGCCGGGTCTTCAACAACTTCGAAGGGGAGAGCGCGGGCTCCATCACCCTCGCCCACGCCCTGGAGATCTCCTGCGACACCGTCTTCTACGGCCTGTCGTACGACCAGTGGCTCAAGGACGGCGGCACCAAGCCCAAGAAGAATCCCAACGACTGGTTCTACAAGACCGCCAAGGAGTACGGCCTCAGCTCGCTGACGGGCATCGACCTGCCCTCCGAGGTGCCCGGCCGTATCCCGGACCGGCAGTGGAAGCGGGACTACTACGAGGCCAACAAGGACTACTGGTGCAAGGTCGCCAAGACCGACAAGCAGGACTACGCGAGCCAGATCGCGCGCGAGAACTGCGTCGACGGCTATGTGATGCGCGCCGGTGACTCGGTCAACTACGCCATCGGCCAGGGCGACACCCTCGTCACCCCGATCCAGATGGCCAACATCTACGCGGCCCTCGCCAACGGCGGCACCCTCTACCAGCCCACCATCGGCAAGGCGATCATCAGCGCCGACGGCAAGAAGGTCGCCCGGATCAAGCCCAAGGTGAACGGCCACGCCCCGGCGACCAAGAAGACGCTGAAGTACATCAACGAGGCCCTGGAGGGCGTCGTCACCCACGGCACGGCCGCCTGGCGCTTCGGCGGCTGGCCGCAGGACAAGATCCCGCTGCACGCCAAGACCGGTACCGCGGAGGTCGCCGGCAAGCAGACCACCTCGTGGTTCACGACGTACAGCAAGGACTACGCGATCGTCATGACGATCTCCCAGGGCGGTACCGGCTCCGGTGGTTCGGGCCCGGCCGTCCGCAAGATCTACGAGGCGATGTACGGCGTCCAGGAGGACGGGTCGATCGACACGAAGAAGGCGCTGCTCCCGCGCCCCCTGAGCAAGCTGCCGACGATCGACTCCGACGGCACCATCCGGGTCACCAAGGCGTCCTGGGCCGACGTGCCGCAGGCGCCCACCGCGCCGCAGGGCACCGTGCTGGCGGCCGCCGCACTGCCCCCGGACCGCGACGGGAGGCCCGCGCCGGGACGGAGGTTCCGGTCATGAGCGCCGACGGGTACCCGGCACGGCGCCTCACCCCCGAACGGGGTGCCCTGGGCAAGCTCCTGGCCCGCGACTCGATACTGCGTCGGATGGACTGGGTGCTGCTCGGCGCCGCCCTCGCGCTGTCCCTGATCGGCATGGCGCTGGTGTACTCCGCGACGCGCAACCGCACGGAGCTCACCCACGGGGACCCGTACTACTTCCTGCTGCGGCACATGCTCAACACCGCCATCGGCTTCGCCCTCGCCGCCGGCACCGTGGCGCTGGGCCACCGCCGGCTGCGCGGCGCGGTGCCGGTGCTCTACGCCGTCTCGGTGCTGCTGGTGACCGCCGTGCTCACCCCGCTGGGCTCCACCGTCAACGGCGCCCACGCGTGGATCGTGCTCGGCGGCGGCTTCTCGCTGCAGCCGTCCGAGTTCACCAAGATCACCATCATCCTGGGCATGGCGATGATGCTGTCCGCGCGGGTCGACGCCGGCGACCGGCTCTTCCCCGACCACCGGACGGTCGCCCAGTCGCTCGGCTTCGCCATACTGCCGATGGCGATCGTCATGCTGATGCCCGACCTCGGGTCGGTCATGGTGATGGCGGTCATCGTGCTGGGTGTGCTGCTGGCCTCGGGCGCCTCCAACCGCTGGGTCCTCGGCCTGATCGCGGCGGGCGCCGGCGGCGCGATCGCGGTCTGGCAGCTCGGCGTCCTGGACCAGTACCAGATCGACCGCTTCGCCGCCTTCGCGAACCCCGCCCTCGACCCCGCCGGCGTCGGCTACAACACCAACCAGGCCCGTATCGCCATCGGCTCCGGCGGAGCGCTCGGCAAGGGCCTGTTCCAGGGCAGCCAGACCACGGGGCAGTTCGTCCCCGAACAGCAGACCGACTTCGTCTTCACCGTGGCGGGCGAGGAGCTCGGCTTTGTCGGAGCGGCCCTGATCATCGCCCTGCTGGGCCTGATCATGTGGCGTGCCTGCGGCATCGCCCGCAACGCCACCGACCTGTACGGCACGATCATCGCGGCGGGCATCGTCTCCTGGTTCGCCTTCCAGTCCTTCGAGAACATCGGCATGACCCTCGGCATCATGCCCGTGGCGGGTCTGCCACTGCCGTTCGTCTCCTACGGCGGATCGTCGATGTTCGCGGTCTGGATCGCGATCGGGCTGCTGCAGGCCATCCACATGAAGCGGCCCATGTCGGCCTGACCCCGTCCCCCTCGCGGCGTCCCCGGCGGGATGTCCGCGAGGGGCGTCCTGCGGGGGACGCGCCATTGCGGCGGCACCCGCCCGCGACTACGTTCCTGACATGGGGAAGCGTGTCGCGGAGACCGAGCGCAAGTACGAGGCCGCCGGGCGGACCGGCGAGCCCGACCTCGAAGGCCTGCCCGGGGTCGCGGCGGTGCGTGTGCTGGAGCCGGCCGAACTGGACGCCGTCTACGTCGACACCCCCGACCTGCGGCTGGCCACCCGCAAGATCACTCTGCGCCGCCGCACCGGCGGCGACGACGCCGGCTGGCACCTCAAACTGCCGAGCTCGCTGGCCGACACCCGCACCGAGGTGCAGGCCCCCCTCGGCAAACAGGGCCGCAAAGGCGGCCCCCGGGTGCCGGAATCCCTGCTCGCCGAGGTGGCCGCCATCCTCCGCGACCGGGAGCTCGTCCCCGTCGTCCGGCTGCGAAACGCCCGCCGGCGGATCCACCTCGTCGACGCCGCGGGCTCACCCCTGCTGGAGATCGCCCACGACGACGTCCGCGCCACCCTCCTCGACCACGGCGACGGGGCGGAGAGCGCCTGGACCGAGGTCGAGACCGAGCTCCTCGACGGCGGCACCGACCTGCTGGACGCCGTCGAGAAGCGACTGCATGCGGCCGGGCTGCGGCGCTCTACATCCCCCTCGAAGCTCGCTCGCGCCCTCGGCCACCGCCTGGAAGCAGCTCCCCGGCCGCCGCAGCCACCGACCAGGGCCCGCACCGCCGCAGACGTCGCGCTCACCTATGTGCACGAGCAGGTCGCCGCGATCACCGCCTGGGATCCGGAGGTCCGCCGCGACGAGCCGGACTCCGTCCACCAGATGCGGGTCTCCACCCGCCGGCTGCGCAGCGCCCTCAAGACCTTCCGCCGCGAACTCGACCGCGCGGTGACCGACCCCATCGGCGACGAACTCAAGTGGCTCGCCGGAGTGCTGGGTCTGGAGCGCGACCGCGAGGTGCTCGCCGACCGGCTGCGCGACCGCCTGGCCGAACTGCCGCCGGAACTCGCCACGAAGACCCTCGCGGCGCGCATCGGCGGCGACGCCCCCGTCCACGAGGGGGCCCGCAAGCAGCTCCTGCGCGAACTCGGCAGCGGGCGCTACTTCCGGCTCCTGGACACCCTGGAGTCCCTGCTCGCCGACCCTCCGCTGCTCGACGCCGCCGCGGCCCCCGCGGCCGACGCCGTCGCCAAGGCCGTGCGGCGCGACCACCGGCGGCTGCGCCGACGCGTCGAACCCGCGCTGCGGATGGAACCCGGCCACGAGCGCGACCTCGCCCTCCACGAAGCCCGCAAGGCCGCCAAGCGGGCCCGCTACAGCAGCGAGGCGTCCCAGGCCGTCCCGGCGCTGCGCAAGGCCGCCAAGAAGCACACCAAGCGCATGAAGGCCGTCCAGCAGTTGCTCGGCGAGCACCAGGACAGCGTCATCTGCCGCGAAGCCCTCCTGCGCCTCGCCGACGACGCCCGCGCGGCCGGCGAGGACACCTTCCCGTACGGGGTGCTCTACCAGCTCGAACGCGAACGCGCCGACACCGTCGAGCGGCAGCTGCCGAAAGAGTGGCCCGCGGCGGACCGCGGCAGGCTGGCCGGCTGAACCGGCCGGGGACGGCCGGGCGGAGGCACCCGGCGCCGTGGGGAGCGCGGCCGGGAAGGCCCTCGTGACGCGTTACGCTGAATGGTCACCCTTGCCCGCTCACGAAAGACACCTCTGATGCCTGTCGAGTCGGTCTTCCCCCAGCTCGAGGCCCTGCTGCCGCATGTGCAGAAGCCGATCCAGTACGTCGGCGGGGAACTGAACTCCACCGTCAAGCCCTGGGACGAGTGCGACGTCCGTTGGTCCCTGATGTACCCGGACGCCTACGAGGTCGGGCTGCCCAACCAGGGCGTGATGATCCTCTACGAGGTGCTCAACGAGCGCGAAGGGGTCCTCGCGGAGCGCACGTACAGCGTGTGGCCGGACCTCGAGGCGCTGATGCGCGAGCACGGCGTGCCGCAGTTCACCGTGGACGCGCACCGCCCGGTCAAGGCATTCGACGTCTTCGGCCTCAGCTTCTCCACGGAGCTCGGCTACACCAACATGCTCACGGCCCTGGACCTCGCGGGCATCCCGCTGGAGGCACGGGACCGTACCGAGGACGACCCGATCGTGCTCGCCGGCGGCCACGCGGCCTTCAACCCGGAGCCCATCGCGGACTTCCTGGACGCCGCCGTGATCGGCGACGGGGAGCAGGCCGTCCTGGAGATCACCGACGTGATCCGGGCCTGGAAGGCCGAGGGCCGCCCCGGCGGCCGCGACGAGCTGCTGTTTCGGCTGGCCCGCACCGGCGGGGTGTACGTGCCGAAGTTCTACGACGTGGAGTACCTGGCCGACGGCCGGATCGCCCGCGTCGTCCCCAACCGCTCCGGCGTGCCGTGGCGCGTGTCCAAGCACACCGTCATGGACCTCGACGAATGGCCCTACCCGAAGCAGCCGCTGGTTCCGCTCGCCGAGACGGTGCACGAGCGCATGTCCGTGGAGATCTTCCGCGGCTGCACCCGCGGCTGCCGCTTCTGCCAGGCCGGCATGATCACCCGCCCGGTGCGTGAGCGCAGCATCACCGGCATCGGCGAGATGGTCGACAGGGGCCTGAAGGCCACCGGGTTCGAGGAGGTCGGCCTGCTCTCGCTGTCCTCCGCCGACCACACCGAGATCGCCGACGTCGCCAAGGGCCTCGCCGACCGGTACGAGGAGGACAAGATCGGCCTGTCCCTCCCCTCCACCCGCGTCGACGCCTTCAACATCGACCTGGCCAACGAGCTGACCCGCAACGGCCGCCGCTCAGGCCTCACTTTCGCCCCCGAGGGCGGCTCCGAGCGCATCCGCAAGGTCATCAACAAGATGGTCTCGGAGGAGGACCTGATCCGCACCGTCGCCACCGCCTACGGCAACGGCTGGCGCCAGGTGAAGCTGTACTTCATGTGCGGTCTGCCGACGGAGACCGACGAGGACGTGCTGCAGATCGCCGACATGGCGAAGAACGTCATCGCCAAGGGCCGCGAGGTCACCGGTCAGAACGACATCCGCTGCACGGTGTCGATCGGCGGGTTCGTGCCCAAGCCGCACACCCCGTTCCAGTGGGCACCGCAGCTCGGCGTCGAGGAGACCGACGCCCGCCTGGAGAAGCTGCGCGAGGCCATCCGCGGCGACCGGAAGTACGGCCGCAACATCGGCTTCCGCTACCACGACGGCAAGCCGGGCATCATCGAGGGCCTGCTCTCCCGCGGTGACCGCCGTGTGGGCGCCGTCATCCGCGCTGTCTACGAGGACGGCGGCCGCTTCGACGGCTGGCGCGAGCACTTCAGCTACGACCGCTGGATCCGCATGTGCGAGAAGGCGCTCCCGGAACTGGGCGTCGACCTCGCCTGGTACACCACGCGCGAGCGCACCTACGAGGAGGTCCTGCCCTGGGACCACCTGGACTCCGGGCTCGACAAGGACTGGCTCTGGGAGGACTGGCAGGACGCCCTGGACGAGACCGAGGTCGAGGACTGCCGCTGGACCCCGTGCTTCGATTGCGGAGTGTGTCCGCAGATGGCCACGGCCATCCAAATCGGTCCCACCGGCAAGAAGTTGCTCCCGCTCACGGTCAAGAAGTAGCCGTGACCAGCGGCGATGCCATCCAGTGGATGGCTGAGGCGCTTGCCGGGGCACCCGAGGCGGACCGCGCCGAAGCCCTTCGAGGGCTCGGTGTGCAGGAGCGCGAGCAGGCATCCCGCCCCACGCGGCGTACGCCGCTCCCCGCCCCTCGGCAGGACTCGGGCATCGTCTCGGCGGTCGAGTGGGTGTAGACGCGGAGAGGCGTTCGGACGGTCCCGTCCGGGCGCCTCTCGGCGTTCGTGGGGCACTGTCCGTCTGAACCGCTGAGAGCCTGTCTCAGGCGCTCTCTCCCAGGTGTCGGTGCAGCGGTACAGCGTGGCGCGGGAGACGCCGAGGGCCTTGGCGACGGCGCTGACGCTCGCGCCCTTGGCCTTCCTGGCGCGGGCCACGGTGAGTACGTTCTCGTTCACCACGGACGGCCGGCCGCCGGTACGGCCCTGGGCTTTGGCTGCTTCCAGTCCCGCCCGTGTGCGGTCCTTGATCAGCGACCGCTCGAACTCTGCCGTGGCCGCGATGATCTGGATGAACAGGCGGCCGTCGGGCGACGGGGTGTCGACGGCGGAGAGTGCCCCCGCCGTCGGCGGGGGCCTTCGCGCTCCCGGGTGGTCAGACGACGCGTCAGCCCTGTCTCGCCAACCGCTGGTTGATCCGGGAACGAAGGGGGAAGGCGCGCTTCCGGGCGTACTGTTCGGGCATGGAGGAGCGGGGGAGCGCCGGCGGGTACGGCGGGCACGGGGACGGGGACGGGGACGGCTGCCTGACGGTGGCGATCAGGATTCCGGCGCGGATCGTCGCGCTGGTGGTGGTGCTTCCGCTGCGCATGGCGTGGGACGCCCTGACGACGCTGGGCCGGGTCGTGGGACGGTCCGGGAAGTGGCTGCTCCGGGTGCTCGTCGTGGTGCCGGCGCTGGCGCTGTGGCGGTATGTGCTGGTGCCGTTGGGGCGGGCTGTGGGTGTGGCCGTCGTGTGGACGGTCCGGGTGCTGGTCGTGGTGCCGGCGCTGGCGCTGTGGCGGTATGTGCTGGTGCCGTTGGGGCGGGCTGTCGGTGCGGGCCTTGTGTGGCTGGTCCGGTGCCTGGTGGTCGTTCCCGCTGTGGCGCTGTGGCGCTATGTGCTGGCGCCGGTGGGGCGGGTGGCGGGCGCGGGGGCGGTGTGGGTGGTCCGGGCGCTTCTGGTCAGGCCTCTGGCGGCGCTGTGGCGGTACGTCCTGGTGCCATTGGCGGCGGGGGCGGCGTGGCTGGTGCGGTGGGCGGTCCGGGCGTTCGCGGTGGTTCCGGCGCTGGCGCTGTGGCGGTACGTCCTGGTGCCATTGGCGGCGGGGGCGGCGTGGGTGGTGCGGTGGGCGGTCGTGGCCCCGGTGCTCTGGCTGTGGCGCCGCGTGATCGTGCCGGTGGCCCGGGAGGTTCAGGACGCCCTGCTGGTGGCCTGGCGCGTGTCGGGATACGTCTCGCGGGCCGTGGGGCGGGGCCTGAAATGGCTGGTCACCGTGGTCCTTGTGATGCCGGTGGCCTGGGCGTGGCGCACCCTGCTGCTGCCCGTGTGGCGACCGGTGCGGCGGGTGGCGGTCGAGGCGGGCCGGGCGGTGCGCGATGCCGTGGCTGCGGTGCGGGAGACCGTGCGCCGGGTGAGGGCCGATCTGCGTGCCGCGCTGCCGGGCGCGCCGCGACCCGTGGAGCGCGGTGGGCGCCGTGGGGAACCGGAAGGTCGGAACCCCCAGTAATCTGGAAGCAAGCAACCCCACCCGGGGTGACCAGACGCACGAGGGACTGAACGACACTGGGCAAGCGACAGCCCGAAGGCCCGCCGCCCGCACCCGCGGTGCAGCGCATCCGACTGCGCTACACCAAGCGCGGCCGCCTCCGGTTCACCAGCCACCGCGACTTCCAGCGCGCATTCGAGCGGGCGCTGCGGCGCGCCGAGGTGCCCATGGCGTACTCGGCGGGCTTCACCCCGCACCCCAAGGTGTCGTACGCCAACGCCGCACCCACCGGCGTCGCGAGCGAGGCCGAGTACCTGGAGATCGCGCTCACCGAGGCCCGTGAGCCGGAGAAGCTGCGTTTGCTGCTCGACGAGTCGCTGCCGGCCGGACTCGATGTGGTCGAGGCCGTCGAGGCCCGTACTTCGGGGCTCGCCGAACGGCTGGATGCGTCCGTGTGGCAGCTGCGGCTGGACGGTGTGGAAGCGGACGCGGCCGAGAGGGCCGTGGCCGCGTTCCTCGCCGCCGGGACCGTCGAGGTCCAGCGCATGACGAAGAACGGCCTGCGGACTTTCGACGCGCGCGGGGCCGTCACCCGCCTCGAATCGGTGGATCCGCAGGTCGCCGAGGCTCGGAACGGTGTTTTCGAACAGGATGCCGATAGGCCGACACCAGGAGCTTGTGCGATACTGCGGCTGGTTGTTCGGCATGTGACACCTGCCGTACGACCCGACGACGTCCTGTCCGGCCTCCGTGCGGTGGCTGACCTCGCGCCGCCGGTCCCCGCTGCGGTGACCAGGCTGGCGCAGGGGCCGCTCGACGAGGAGACCGGCACGGTGACCGATCCGCTCGCGCCTGACCGCGATGCCGCGACGGTGCCGGTGGGATCCGCCTAGGACCGTCGTCGTAGTGCGGCCGACGCATCTGGGGAGACCCGGGTCCGGCAGTACGCATCAGACGAGACTTTCGTCGGCCCGTCAGGACGGTGCCGACGAGCGAAACGACAGCTCCCGTGTGGCGCCCGCGCCCCCGGGCGGCGGAACCGCGAGGAGGCGGACCGCCGTGGACCGGACCAGGACGCGGCGCCCGGGAGCGTGACGGGAGAAATGCCCGCATGCTCGAGAACAACGAGGCGCCCGAGAGCGGCGCCCCCGAAGCCGCCTCCGGCGGCACCGACACCCAGGCGACTGCTGCTCCGCGCCGCCGTCGCCGCGCGGCAAGCCGCCCCGCGGGGCCGCCGGCGGTCGGCGAGGCCGCCCAGGACGTGACCTCCGGGGCCGCGGCGGCGGCGGAGACTCCGGCCATACCGGCTGAGGCCACTTCCGCCGAGCCGGCGGCGGAGGCAGCCCCGGCGCGCACCCGCCGCCGGGCGACGCGCAAGGTCTCCGCCCCCGAGCCGCAGCAGACCGGGTCCGCCGAGGAGACGGCCGAGGCCGCCCCGGCCCCGGCCCGCCGCCGCGCGACGCGGAAGGCGGCGGCTTCGGCGGCTGCCCCCGAGGCCCCTGCCGCAACGGCCCCTGCCGCCGAGGCTCGCGCCGTGGAGACTCCCGTCGGGGAGGCCCTTGCCACTGAGCCCTCCGGGGCGGAGCAGGCCGAGCCGGCGGCTCCGGCGCGTGGCCGGCGTCGTGCCACGCGCAAGGTGGCCAGCCCCGAGCCGACCGCGGTCGCCGAGGAGACGGCCGGCCCCCCGGCCGCCGTCGACACGCAGGCCGAGGAACTCCAGGCCGACCTGCCGCTGCACGCCGAGGCCGCCTCCGGGGCGGAGCAGGCCGAGCCGGCGGCTCCGGCGCGTGGCCGGCGTCGTGCCACGCGCAAGGCGGCCAGCCCCGAGTCGGCCGCGGTCAAGGACGTGGCCCTGGCCGCCGCCGACGCGCCTGCCAAGGCGCTGCAGGAGGAGCCCGCGCAGAAGCCGAAGCGCGGGAGGGCCGAGGAGCCGGAGGCCGAGAAGCCCAAGGCCGACAAGCCCAAGGCCGAGAAGCCCAAGACCACCCGTTCGCGCCGCCGTACCGCCCCGGCCGCCTCTTTCCTTGCAGCGGACGACGGCTCGCGCCGTCTGAAGCCGGGCGCGCTCGCGCCGCGTGAGGACGAAGAGGCCGAGGCCGGCACCCGTGCCGCCGCGACCGCCGTGCCGGAGCAGCGCACTTACACCGCCAAGGCGTTCCCGGACGGTTCCGGCTGGGCCGTCGAGGTCGACGACGCCTTCGAGATCCGCGGATACGGCGACACCGTCGACGAGGCGCGTGACGCCGCTGTCGCGGCTGTCGCGGAGGCGTTCGACGTGTCCGCGGCCGCGATCGTCCTCCAGGTCCAGCAGACGCAGGCCGCCGAGCCCGGGTCGCAGCCCGAGGCCGAGTCGCAGCCGGAGTCCGAGCCCGAGCCCGAGGCCGCCCCCGCGCGGGGCCGCCGCCGGGTCGTGCGCCCGCCCGTGGCGGTGTTCCAGGCGCCGGTGTTCCAGGCGCCTGCTCCTGCCCCGGCGCAGGCCGCCGAGGCCGAGCCGGCCGCGGAGCACGCCGAGCAGGAGGAGCCCGAGGCCGAGGAGTACGCCGGCGGACGCCGTCGTCGGCGCCGCCGCCGTGGGGAGCCCGCCGAGGCCGTGGAGACGGCGCAGAGCGCCGTCGTCGAGCACGCCGACGAGGAGCGTCACGAGGCCGTCCAGGAGCTCGAGGCCGAGGCGGAAGGCGAGGAGCCCGAGGCCGACGAGGGCGACGGCGAGGGCGGCGAGCGCATCTCCCGCCGCCGTCGTCGCGGTGGCCGCCGCCGCCGTCGTGGCGAGGCCGCCGACGGCGAGGAGAGCGCCGGCGAGGACGAGGATGCCGAGGGCGCCGCGGACGAGTCCGAGGAGGACGAGGAGCAGGACGCCGAGAGCAGCAGCACCAGCCGTCGCCGTCGCCGCCGTCGCCGCCGTGGTGGCGAGGGGCAGGCCGAGGACAGCCTGGGCGAGGACGCCCCGGAGCGCACGGTCGTCAAGATCCGCGAACCGCGCAAGCCGTCGGAGCCGGTCGACGAGGTGCAGTCCATCAAGGGCTCCACGCGTCTGGAGGCCAAGAAGCAGCGGCGCCGTGAGGGCCGTGAGCAGGGCCGCCGCCGTGTGCCGATCATCACTGAGGCCGAGTTCCTGGCCCGGCGCGAGGCGGTCGAGCGCGTCATGGTCGTCCGCGAGAACGGCGACCGGACGCAGATCGGCGTGCTGGAGGACGGCGTCCTCGTCGAGCACTACGTCAACAAGGAGCAGGCCACCTCGTACGTCGGCAACGTCTACCTGGGCAAGGTCCAGAACGTGCTGCCGTCCATGGAGGCCGCGTTCGTCGACATCGGCAAGGGCCGCAACGCCGTCCTGTACGCCGGCGAGGTCAACTTCGAGGCGCTGGGCATGGGCAACGGCCCGCGGCGCATCGAAGCGGCCCTCAAGTCCGGCCAGTCAGTGCTGGTCCAGGTCACCAAGGACCCGATCGGCCACAAGGGCGCCCGCCTGACCAGCCAGGTCTCGCTGCCGGGTCGCTACCTGGTCTACGTGCCCGAGGGCTCGATGACCGGCATCAGCCGCAAGCTGCCCGACACCGAGCGCGCCCGGCTGAAGCAGATCCTCAAGAAGATCGTCCCCGAGGACGCGGGCGTCATCGTGCGCACCGCCGCCGAGGGCGCGAGCGAGGACGAACTGCGCCGTGACGTCGAGCGGCTGCAGGCGCAGTGGGAGGAGATCCAGAAGAAGGCCAGGAGCGGCAACGCCCCGTCGCTGCTCTACGGTGAGCCGGACATGACCGTCCGGGTCGTCCGCGACATCTTCAACGAGGACTTCACCAAGGTCATCGTCAGCGGCGACACCGCCTGGGAGACCATCCACGGCTATGTCTCGCACGTCGCACCGGACCTGGCCGAGCGGCTGAGCCGCTGGACCTCCGAGGTCGACGTCTTCGCCACCTACCGGATCGACGAGCAGCTGCTGAAGGCGCTGGACCGCAAGGTCTGGCTGCCGAGCGGCGGTTCGCTGGTGATCGACCGGACCGAGGCGATGGTCGTCATCGACGTCAACACCGGCAAGTTCACCGGTCAGGGCGGCAACCTCGAGGAGACGGTCACCAGGAACAACCTGGAGGCGGCCGAGGAGATCGTGCGCCAGCTGCGGCTGCGCGACCTGGGCGGCATCATCGTGATCGACTTCATCGACATGGTGCTGGAGTCCAACCGCGACCTCGTGATGCGCCGCCTGCTGGAGTGCCTGGGCCGTGACCGCACCAAGCACCAGGTGGCCGAGGTGACCTCGCTGGGCCTGGTGCAGATGACCCGCAAGCGGGTCGGCCAGGGCCTGCTGGAGTCCTTCTCCGAGACCTGCGTGCACTGCAACGGCCGCGGCGTCATCGTCCACATGGACCAGGCCGCGGCGGCCGGTGGCGGCGGCAAGCGCAAGCGCCGTCGTGGCGGCGCGGCGGAGGAGCCGGCGGCCGCGGAGAGCGCCGTCGTGCCCGAGGCCGAGGAGGTCGAGCCGGCTGAGCCGGAGGCTCTCGAGCTGGAGCCGGTCGCGGTCACCGAGGCGGAGCTGGTGCCTGCTGTCGGCGGGGACGAGGAGTGGTTCAGCAGCCCGGCGGAGGCCGAGGCGGCGGCCGGCCGGCGGTCCAGGCGGCGCGCTTCGCGACGGGTGACCGCTCCGGTGAGCTCGCCGGACGCCGTGGCCGAGATCGTCACGGTCGTCGCCGCGGTCGCCCCGGTCACCGAGCCGCAGGCCGCGGAGGCCGCGTCGGCCACCGCCGTCGAGGCGCCCGCTGCGGTGGACGCCGCCGAGGCGGAGGAGCCCGCGGCGCCGGTCCGCGGCCGCCGTCGGGCGACCCGCAAGGCCACCGCGCCGAGCGCTCCGGCCGGTGAGGCGGCCACCGTGGTCGTCCCCGCGGCGGAGCCGGTCGTCCCGGCGCCGGCGCCCGAGCCGGAGCCCGTGACGGAGGTCCAGGAGCCGGCCCCGCCGGTCCGCCGCAGGGCCACCCGCCGTGTGTCCGCCCCCGCGGGCGCGCCGTCCTCGGGCGAGGAGACCGCGGTCGTGGTCGTGCCCGGCGTCGAGGCGCAGCCGACCCCGGTGGCGGAGCCGGAGGCGACGGAGGCCGTCGAGGCGGAGCCGAAGAAGCGGGCCGCCCGCAAGACGGCCGCGAAGAAGGCGCCGGCGAAGAAGGCCGCCGCGAAGAAGACGGCCGCCAAGAAGACCGTGGCGAAGAAGACCGCGGCGAAGAAGACGACGGCGAAGAAGGCCGCCGTCAAGGCCGTCGCCGAGGCGCCCACCGAGGCCTCCTGACCTCGGGTCACCGTCCGCGGGCCGTTCCCTGTCCGGGAGCGGCCCGCGGTGCGTCAGGGGTGGCTCACGCGCCGGTTTGACCCGGTCGGGGGCGCCCCGTAACCTTGACCTTCGGCGTTTTGGCGCCCATTCCTGAGCACCTTCCTACCGGCCCGTCCGGCAGAGGCCCCCCACGCACCGCAGGGGCGGCTGGCGTCAGGAGTGACGATCCGAGCGAGAGAGTGAGTTCCGCGTGTACGCAATCGTGCGCAGCGGTGGCCGCCAGCACAAGGTGGCCGTCGGCGACATCGTCGAGGTTGACAAGATTTCCACGGGCAAGGTCGGCGACACGGTCGAGCTCTCGACGCTGCTCGTCGTCGACGGCGACGCCGTCACCAGCGACCCGTGGGTGCTGGCCGGGATCAAGGTTCAGGCCGAGATCGTGGACCACCACAAGGGCCAGAAGATCGACATCCTGCGGTACAAGAACAAGACCGGCTACCGCCGTCGTCAGGGTCACCGCCAGCAGTACACGGCGCTGAAGATCACCGGCATCCCCGCCGCTGCGAAGTAAGGGACTGAAGAGAGATGGCACACAAGAAGGGCGCATCGTCCACCCGGAACGGTCGCGACTCCAACGCCCAGCGGCTCGGCGTCAAGCGCTTCGGCGGCCAGGTCGTGAACGCCGGTGAGATCATCATCCGCCAGCGCGGCACCCACTTCCACCCCGGCGCGGGCGTCGGCCGCGGCAAGGACGACACGCTGTTCGCCCTGGCCGCCGGTGCGGTCGAGTTCGGCACCAGCCGTGGTCGCAAGGTCGTGAACGTCGTCCCGGTCGCCTGATCGGCCGCGATACGACATCACCGAGGGCGGACGCTGCTTCCCGGGCGGGAAGCAGGTCCGCCCTCGGCGCGTTGAACCCCGAGACATCCCGTACGTATCTGGAGGAAGATCCGCATGACCACCTTCGTGGACCGCGTCGAGTTGCACGTCGCCGCGGGTAACGGAGGCCATGGCTGCGCCTCCGTGCACCGGGAGAAGTTCAAGCCGCTGGGCGGACCCGACGGCGGCAACGGCGGCCGTGGCGGCGATGTGAAGCTGGTCGTCGACCAGTCGGTCACCACGCTCATCGACTACCACCACCACCCGCACCGCAAGGCCACCAACGGCAAACC
The DNA here is from genome assembly GCF_057707665.1 of Actinacidiphila sp. bgisy167. Taxonomy (NCBI): domain Bacteria; kingdom Bacillati; phylum Actinomycetota; class Actinomycetes; order Kitasatosporales; family Streptomycetaceae; genus Actinacidiphila; species Actinacidiphila sp. bgisy167. The sequence continues at coordinate 20,833 of NZ_JBYIQP010000031.1, forward strand.
CGGCGAGGGCGGCCACCGCTCCGGCAAGGAGGGCACGGACCTCGTCCTGCCCGTCCCGGACGGCACCGTCGTCATGGACAGCCGCGGCAACGTGCTCGCGGACCTCGTGGGCCACGGCACCACCTACATCGCCGGCCAGGGTGGTCGCGGCGGCCTCGGCAACGCGGCGCTGGCCTCGGCGCGACGCAAGGCGCCGGGTTTCGCGCTGCTGGGCGAGCCCGGCCAGAGCCGGGACCTCGTCCTGGAGCTGAAGACGGTCGCCGACGTGGCACTGGTCGGGTATCCGAGTGCGGGCAAGTCCTCGCTGATCTCGGTGCTCTCGGCAGCCAAGCCGAAGATCGCGGACTACCCCTTCACCACCCTCGTCCCCAACCTCGGCGTGGTCACGGCCGGTTCGACGGTCTTCACCGTCGCCGACGTGCCCGGGCTCATCCCGGGCGCCAGCGAAGGGCGTGGCCTGGGCCTGGAGTTCCTGCGGCACGTGGAGCGCTGCAGCGTCCTGGTGCACGTCCTGGACACCGCCACCCTCGAGTCGGATCGCGACCCGCTGAGCGATCTCGACGTCATCGAGGCGGAGCTGCGGGCGTACGGCGGTCTCGAGGGCCGTCCGCGCGTCGTCGTGCTCAACAAGATCGACATTCCCGACGGCCAGGAACTCGCCGACATGGTCCGTCCTGACCTGGAGGCGCGCGGCTACCGGGTCTTCGAGGTGTCCGCGGTGGCCCACAAGGGCCTGAACGAGCTCTCCTACGCCCTCGCCCAGATCGTCGCCGAGGCGCGGGCGGCCCAGCCCGTCCAGGAGGCCACCCGCATCGTCATCCGGCCCAAGGCCGTGGACGACTCCGGCTTCACCGTCACCGCCGAGGACGGCTTCTACCGCGTCCGCGGTGAGAAGCCCGAGCGATGGGTCCGCCAGACGGACTTCGCCAACGACGAGGCAGTCGGCTACCTCGCCGACCGGCTGGCCCGTCTCGGAGTCGAGGAGGAGCTGGTCAAGGCCGGTGCCCGCGAGGGCGACGAGGTCGTCATCGGCGACGAGGACGACGCCGTGGTCTTCGACTGGGAGCCGTCGGTGGCGGCCGGCGCCGAGATGCTCGGACGCCGCGGTGAGGACCACCGCTTTGACGCGCCCCGTCCCGCCGCCCAGCGCCGCAAGGACCGCGACGCCGAACGGGACGACGCCCTGCAGCAGTTCGAGGGCTTCGACCCCTTCGAGTCCTAGAGGCGCAGCCCCAGGTGACCAGGGCCGGTTCCCCCGCGACCGCGGGGGAACCGGCCTCGGTGTCATGCGGCCCGGTTCAGTTCGCGGATGTCCTGAGCGGAACCGCGACGCTCGTGTCGCGGGCGCATTCGTCCCCCTCCGCGGCGTCCCCGGCCGTCTCGGTCCGCTCCTGCGCGCGGACCTCCGCGTCGAGTTGGGCCATGACGTCCTCGAAGTCGCGGGTGGAGAGCAGCAGCTTGTAGATGATGGCGATCTCGAAGACCAGCAGCAGCACACCGGCGCCGATCGTGACACCGACGATGGCCCCGGTGAGAGGGGCGACGATGAAGACCGCCATCTGGAACTCGATGCCGCTGATCAGGTGCGGCCGCACCCGGTGCTTGATCAGGAAGTCGCGGAACCTCTCGTAGGGACCGAAGCGCTCCTTGAAGGTCTGCTGGAGGTCGATGACGCGCTGGGGCGCCTCCTCCGCGCACGGCAGGGGGATCCCGGCCGCCTCTGCCGCGCCGGGCGCATCCGCCGTGTGCGCCGCGCCGGCCGCTGCGTGCGAGCCGGTGGTGCCGGTCGTGCCGCCGGAGGGGGCCGTCAGGCCGGCCGGTGAGGTGTCCTCGCCGGTCCGCTGCGCGGGAACGGTCCTCGGGCCGGGCGCTTCGGCGCCGGACACGCCGGCAGCGGCCTGGGCGTCGATGTCGGCCTGTGTCTCGTCCTCGTCGGCGCGCTCGCGCAGCAGGTCCTCCATGAAGGCGGTCGGCCTGGCCGCGTCGAGCTGCTGCAGCCGCTTCCGGATCTTCTTGCGCATTCCGGCCCGCACCTTGAAGATCTGCAGGGCGTCGAGGTAGCGCAATGCGTCCAGGAAGATCACCGCGAGGGCGAGCCACATGTAGGCCGGTCTGTCGGTGCGGTAGAACTGGCCGCCCATCAGGGCTGCGGCGCAGCAGACCACGCGGACGCGGTCGAAGATGTAGTCGAGCCATCCGCCGAACTCCGAGCCCCTGCCGGTGAGGCGTGCCAGCTTCCCGTCCATGCAGTCGAGGATGAAGCTGAGGTGGTACAGCGCGGCGCCGACGACCAGCCACTTCCAGTCGGCCGTCGCGAAGCACGCCGCGGCGCCGAGGCCGAGCAACAGGGCACCCCAGGTGATCTGGTTCGGGGTGACCCGGGTCCACCTGGCCGTCCAGCGCACCAGCGGAGTCGCCACCGGGTCGACCAGGAAGACGGTCCACCAGGCGTCCCGCTTCTTCTCGGTGAGGCGCCGTACTTCCGCGAGCGGTGGTGTTTCCATGGAACAGGACCTTTCGGCGGGACGGGGGCGCCGAACGGCTTCCGGGTTCGGCGGGGACGGTGGACGGCGCGTCAGGCGGGTAGGGCAGAACGGGCACGGACGGCTCGCATCCACGGCAGGTACGACACCGGGCAACGCCTCATGGTTGCACGGGGAAACGCAGAGTGAACGAAGAGTTACCGAACGGGGGACTTCCGTTCGGGTCGCCGCGAGCCGGACCGGTCCGTGTCCAGGGGCGCACCGCTCAGGGGCGGTGCGGGCCGCAGTCCGAGGGCCGCAGTCCCGGGGCGCACAGCAGGAGGCCTCCGGAGGAACGGTGTCGTTCCTCCGGAGGCCTCCTCCGCCGCCGTGTGCCGCTGTCAGACGGCTTCCGCGCGCTGCCGGGGGACGGCCTGGGCGGGGTCTGCCGCCGTCTTGGCCCGCCGTTCGTCCACACGGGCCGCGAGGGCGTGGACGGCCTCCTGGAAGCGTTCCGCGGAGGTCGGCACGGCGGGGCCCAGCAGGTGCGCCCGCAGTTCCTCACGAGCCGTCACAAGGGTGTCGTCATGGGTGCCGCGTGCGACGCCCAGCAGTTCGTCGAGCCCCTTCGCCGTCGGGGTCAGCACGATCCCCGCGCGGACGGTGGGGAAGGTCGCACGGAAGGCCTCCTCCGTCAGGTCCGTGGTGTTGGTGACCGCGTAGGGCTTGCCGCTCGGCATGAACTCGGAGATGACACTGGACACATCCGTGATCAGGACGTCCGCGTGGTTGAAGCAGGAGTAGAGGCCGGGCCTGTCCTTGACGAGCACCTGGTGCTCGGTGGCGGGCAGCGCGGCCCAGTGGACCGCCTCCCACTCGTCTGCCGCGCGCCGCATCGCCTCCGCGACGGTGACGTCCCCGTCCCGGCCCTTGTCGGCCATGCGCTCCAGGTCGTCGGCGGACGTCAGCGACCAGGCGGCGGTGAGACGGTTCAGCTCGCGCTCGGTCCGCTCCAGCGCCTCGCGCTGCTCGGGTGTGGCGCCGGGCCGCGGGCCGGCGCCCCGCGCCTCCTCGATGAGCTCCGTGATGCGGCGGTTGGCCGCCCCCGCCCGCGGGTCGACGGAGCCCGTCAGGGGGTGCGGGCGGTAGAGCAGCCGCACCCCGGGGTCGGCGAGCAGCCGCCGGACGATCGTCTCGCCCGCCAGGATGACGGAGGTGTTGCCCGGGTCGTCGGTCCACCCTTCCCACGTGGGCGCGTACAGCACGGTGACCGGGGTCCCGGCCGGCACAGGACCGGAACCCCGCTCGACGCCGGCCAGTTGGGGACGGCCGACCTCCACGACGTCCTCGTCCGCCACGCCGACGGCGGCGAGGGCGTAGCGCTCGCGGGCGGCGGGTCCCGCGACCCAGACCTCGTCGTAGGCCTTGGCGTACGGGTTGCAGCTGGACAGCTTGTCGCTCTCGCCGTGGTTGACGAAGGCATGCATGATCGACGGGATGCGCAGCACCTGGGAGGTCTTGGGAGCGTTGGCCGGGTGGAGCAGCACCTTGAGGCTGGTGTCACCGAGCCGCATGAGGTCGGCGACCTTCGGCAGGCAGACGATGGGGAGGTCGGTGGGGCCGATGCGCGGCACCATCGCGCGCTCGCGCAGCACGATCACCGGCCGGCCCTCGAGCCTCTCCAGCGCCGGCAGCCACATGTTCGCCTGGTACGCGGAGCTGCTGCCGCCGGAGAAGTACATGCCGACGGTCGGGCGGTAGTCGCGCAGCCACTCGTCGAACCACTCCATGACCGCCTCCGGCCGCGGGGCGCGCCGCCCCGGCAGGAAGGCCAGCGCGAGCACCAGCAGGCCGGCGAGGGAGAGAGCGACGGTCAGGCAGACGCCGCCGAGCGCCCATCCGGTGTGCCCGCCCGCCGCGGTGGCCGACAGCCCGGCAACGGCGGGGAGCTCGGCCAGCAGCAGCCGCAGCCCCGGCCGGCGGGTGATCACGAACGGGGGCGCGGGCGGCAGCCTCAGGCCGGAGGTGTCGATGTTGCGGGTCACGACCGGCAGCTTCCGGCCGCGCTGCACCAGGACGCTGCCCGCCTGCAGCAGGACGTGCGCCCCGTGCGCGAACAGCAGGCCGGCGAGGGAGAGCAGCAGGAACCCGGTCGACGGGCCGTCCGCCAGGCGCAGCAGCCCTGCCACCAGGAGCAGATCGCGTAGCGCCTGACGGGTGACCGCTTCGGCCTGAAGTTGACCGAGGATCTTGGGAGGGGCCGTCCGGCCCGCGTGCATGCCGAGGTCGGCCGCGTAGCCCACTGCCGTGGCGCCGACCAATAGTGCCGCGGCGGGGAGTGCCACCCCCACGGCCTGGGCGATCAACGCGCAGGCCTGCAGCAGCAGTGACGCGAAGTGGAATGTCTCCTGTCTGGTCCCTTTTGTGCGTTTCACAGCGGGCAACCTACCACCCGGATCCCCGTGCCCACTTGGCCCGAACGGGTGTCCAAATACCGTGCGGGAGAAGCCGGGTGGCCGGAAAACGGAATCCGGATGCCGGCGTTTGCGCTGGAGGAGGGCGCAGGAGAACCTTCCCCTTGGCCGCATGGGAGAGACGCGGGTGGTCTGACCGCTTCGATGCGAGAACTCCATGCTGATCGGCTTCCCCTCCGGACCTCGGGGGCCTCGGCCCCGCACCGCCGGTCCCCGAGGCCCGTCCGCAGGGTGGAAGCCCGCGGCACCGGACCGCCCCTCTGCCGTAGATTGCGAAGCCGGGAGAGGAAAGGGACGGACGTGGCGAGCGCGAGGCAGCACGTGGCGGAGGCCCGGCGGGTCGTGGTCAAGATCGGGTCGAGTTCGCTGACGACGGCGGCCGGCGGCCTCGACGCCGACCGGGTGGACGCCCTCGTGGACGTGCTGGCCGCGGCACGCGGGACACGGGAGGGCGCGCCGGCCAGAGAGATCGTCCTGGTCTCCTCGGGCGCCATCGCCGCGGGCCTGGCGCCGCTCGGACTCACCCGGCGGCCGAGGGACCTGGCCCGGCAGCAGGCCGCCGCCAGCGTCGGGCAGGGCCTGCTGGTGGCGCGCTACACGGCATCCTTCGCCCGGTACGGCGTACGGGCCGGCCAGGTGCTCCTCACCTCCGACGACATGAGCCGCCGGGCGCACTACCGCAACGCCTACCGCACGCTGGACAAGCTGCTCGCGATGGGCGCCATGCCGATCGTCAACGAGAACGACACGGTCGCCACCGACGAGATCCGCTTCGGCGACAACGACCGCCTCGCCGCCCTGGTCGCCCACCTCGTACGGGCCGACTTGCTCGTGCTGCTCTCCGACGTCGACGGCCTCTACGACGGCGACCCCGCCCTCCCCGGCACCTCGCGTATCGAGCAGGTCCACGGGCCGCAGGATCTGGAAGGCGTCTCCATCGGCAGCGCGGGCAAGGCAGGCGTCGGCACCGGTGGCATGGTCACCAAGGTCGAGGCCGCCCGGATCGCCGCCGGCGCCGGCATACCGGTCGTGCTCACCTCCGCCTCGCACGCCGCGGACGCCCTGGCCGGACGCCGTACGGGCACCCTCTTCCACGCCACGGGCAAGCGCTCCGCCGACCGGCTGCTGTGGCTGGCCCACGCCTCCGCGCCGCTCGGCGCGCTCGTCCTGGACGACGGCGCCGTGCAGGCGGTCGTCAAGCGCCGCACCTCTCTGCTGCCGGCGGGGATCGCGGCGGTGGAGGGCGACTTCAGCGCGGGCGACCCGGTCGAACTGCGTGACACCTCCGGTCGCGCCGTCGCCCGCGGCCTGGTGAACTTCGACGCCAAGGAGCTGCCGAGGCTGCTCGGGCGCTCCACCCGCGAACTGGCGCGGGAGCTGGGACCCGCCTACGAGCGCGAGGTCGTGCACCGGGACGACCTCGTACTCCTGCACCCCTGAGACCGGACTCCTTCGTGGTTACTTCGTGAAAACCGCCCCACCGCCGCTGCCGGGCTGCTGGACTTTGGGGACGGAACACGGAATCCGGCCACGGACGTGAAGACAGGACGACCGGGACGACAGGGACGACAGGGACGACAGGGAGGCCGCCGGTGAGACGAGTGCGCCCGGGGGCATCGTCGTCCCGAGGGACGGCGGAGCGGGCACTGATGAGCGTGACGGGCGACGACTCCGCCCCGCCGGCCGGCGAGCGCCCCCTCTCCCGGCTCTGGCACGTGACGCTCAGCGTCTCCGGGCCCGAGGCCCCTCTCGCCGAGGTGCGGCGCGCCCTGGAACAGCTCGCCCACGACCACCCCTTCCTGCTGACCAGCCGTTATGCGGCCGACCACGCCGAGATCAGGTACTGGGAGGAGGCCCGCGATCTGCATGACGCCGCCGCCATAGCGCTGCGGTTGTGGGGCGAGCACCGCTCCTCCGCCAAGCTGCCCCCGTGGGAGACGGTCGGCCTGGAGGTCGTCGACCGCGACACCTATCACCAGCGCCTGGCGGAGGGTTACGGGCCGCCCCCGGCGGCGCCCGTCGGCGTGCACCCCTACTGATCCGCCGCGGCCGCCGCGAGCGTCAGCCCCGCCGCGGTCGGCTTGGTCGCCGCGAGCGTCAGCCCCGCCGCGGTCGGCTTGGTCGTCGCGCGGCGCGGTCTCACCCGCCGGAAAGCCGCCCCGCCGGCCTGCGTCCACGCCGTACCCTGGCCGCCATGAGCAGCAGCAGTCACAGCAACGACGACCTCGCCGCCGCCCTGCCCTCGCCCTGGCCGAAGAGCCCGGTGATGCAGGCGGCCTACCGCGCCCGTGCGGCCGCCGACGACCTCGCGCCGCTGCCGCGTGCGGTGAAGGACGACGCGCTGCTGGCCGTCGCCGACGCCCTGGTCGTCCGCACACGGGAGATCGTCGAGGCCAACGCGAAGGACGTGGCACGCGCCCGGGAGGCGGGCACCAGTCAGGCGATCGTCGACCGTCTGACCCTCACCCCCGAGCGGGTCCGCGCCATCGCCTCCGACGTGCGCGACGTGGCGGGCCTGCCCGACCCCGTCGGCGAGGTGGTGCGCGGCTCCACGCTGCCCAACGGCCTGGACCTGCGCCAGATCCGCGTGCCGCTGGGCGTGGTCGGCATCATCTACGAAGCCCGGCCCAATGTCACCGTGGACGCGGCGTCGCTGTGCCTGAAGTCCGGCAACGCGGTGCTGCTGCGCGGCTCCTCCTCCGCGCGGCACTCCAACTCGGCGCTGGTGACGGTGGTGCGCGACGCGATCGGCGCCGCCGGAGTGCCCGCCGACGCCGTCCAGTTGGTGCCGGGGGAGAGCCGGGAGTCGGTGCACGAGCTGATGCGCGCCCGCGGCATGGTCGACGTGCTCATCCCGCGCGGCGGCGCCTCCCTCATCAAGACGGTGGTCGAGCAGTCCATCGTCCCGGTGATCGAGACCGGCACCGGGAACTGCCATGTGTACGTGGACGCCCAGGCCGACCTCGACACCGCCGTCTCGGTGCTGCTCAACTCCAAGACGCAGCGCCCGAGCGTGTGCAACGCCGCCGAGACGCTGCTGGTGCACCGCGACATCGCCGCCGACTTCCTGCCGCGGGCCCTTGACGCGCTGGCCGGGGCCGGCGTGACCGTGCACGCCGACGACCGGGTGCGGGAACTGGCCGAGAAGAGCGGCACCGAGGCCACCGTCGTCCCGGCCACGGCCGAGGACTGGGAGACCGAGTACCTGAGCCACGACATCGCCGCCGCCGTGGTGGACTCGTTGGACGCCGCCGTCCAGCACATCCGCCTGTGGTCCTCCGGGCACACCGAGGCCATCGTCACCACCTCGCAGCAGGCCGCCCGGCGGTTCACCCGGATGGTGGATTCCGCGGCCGTCGCCGTCAACGCCTCGACCCGGTTCACCGACGGCGGCCAGTTCGGCTTCGGAGCCGAGATCGGCATCTCCACGCAGAAGCTGCACGCCCGCGGCCCGATGGGGCTCGCGGAGCTGACCTCGACCAAGTACGTCTTCACCGGGGACGGCCACGTGCGCGGCTGACCGCCCGGCCCGGCGGAGGGACGGACTTTCCGAGCGGCCTGCCCAATCCGCGTCATCGGCCCTATTCTGGACGGGTGCCGGACGAACTGGGGGGCAAGCCGTTCCCGGACGGCGAGGACCACGGTGGCGCGGATGACGACTTCGCGTCCGTGGTGCTCGACGAGGCCTTCATACGGGCGGCCGCCTTCCATGAACCCAGCGCCCATGAGCGCATGCTCGCCGCCGCCACGGCACAGGCCGAGGCCGAGGCGTCGCGCACCCGTGTACTGCGCGGGGAGGACGCCACCGATCCGTACGAGGACGAGGAATCCGAGCGCTCCGCGGAGGACGAGGAGTACGAGGACCTCTACTCCCAGCGCAGCCCGTACCGGGGGCACGGGCGCTGGCACCGGACGGTGGCGTGGGTGCTCGCCGTGGTGATGGGCATAGGCGTCGTCGCACTGACGTTCGCGGCGGTCTACCGGGGCGCCGGAGGCGCCCGTCAGCCCTCCGTACCGCCCACCCCGACGGGCCGCATCGGCGCGCCCTCGCTTCCGCCGGTGGCGGTCAGCCACCGCCCCTGAGTGGCATCCGCAGAGCCTCTGAGGCACGCCGAGAGCCCCTGGGACGGCCGGAGAGTCCCTGGACGGCAGCGCGCGGGGCGCAGTCCGCCGCCAGGACGTTTCGAAGGGCCCTCACAGACCTACGCTTGTTGTATGGGCGGGCCTGGCGACCCACCGGAGGGGAACCCCGAGGGCTTCCCGGGAGGCGGTGAGGACGAGTACCGATCCGTCGTCTTCGACGAATCGTTCGTGCGGGCTGCCCGGATACAGGAGTTCTCCGCACGGGAGCGGCTGGACGGATCGGCCCGCTCGGTGCGCACCCGCCGTCCGTGGTCCCGCGGCGCCCCCGGACGGGGCCTCGCCCTTGTCCTCGTCCTGGTCATGGTCCTCGGCACCGCCCTCTACCTGGGCCTGCGAACCCCCTACGCCCCTCCGGCCCCTCCGGCGGCGGAGCCGCTGCGGACCACTCTGCTGCCGCTCGCCCCCACGGCCGAGGTGGCCGCCGTGGACCGCTCCCGGCCCTTCGCAGGGCAGCGCGCCGAGCGCTACCCGGTCGGCGGACGCGGTTACGCGCTGCCGCCGGCGCGCAGTACCGCGCACTTCAGCGCGAACCAGGTCCTGCGGGCACTGCTCTTCGCCAAGGCGTATCTCGTCGCCTCCTCCGCCGATCCCGGCGCCCTGACGGGTGGAGACGTCCGTACGGTGCGCACCATGCTCGATCCCGGCCAGCTCGACCAGTTCGACCGCAGCCTGGAGCGTCCCGCCGACGACGGACGCCACGCGGCCACCGGCTGGCTGGTGCGCTTCGAACCCGGCCGTGTCGCCCTCGCCGCCGACGAGGTCAGGGTGCACGGCACCATGACCGTGGCGGAGGCGGCGGAGGACGCCCTGGAGGTCGTCGCGGACCACACGCTGGTCTACGCCGTGCGGGCCGCCACCGCCGGGGACGGCCAGGTCTCGCTCTTCACCGTGCGGCGCGAACTGCGGATGCGCTTCGACCGCGCGGACCTGCGCGACCAGCATGTGGAGCTGCTGCAGGCCGCCATCGAGGCCGGGCCCCTCTCCTGCGCGGGCGCCCCCGTGGAGCACTTCCGGCCGCTGCTGGCCGGGCAGCGGCCTGCGCCGCACCCCGGGGTCGACCCCCACGACCACCGCCACGAGATCAGCTCGGTGTGCGGGGTGCTCGCCCCGGCCCCGGCGGCCGCACCGGGGGTCAGCCCCGCGGCGGGTCCTGCGGGTCCTTCGGCGGGTGCCCCGACGGGCGGGGGCCCGAACCCGGCGTCCCGGTGAAGCGGTCGCGCAGCCGGCCGCCGATGTCGCCCGCCCCCGACCCGATGTCCGAGAGCAGCTTCATGAGCGGGTCCTTGCTCGTCCTCACCGTCTCGGCGTAGTGGCCCGCCGATTCCTTGAACGCGTCGTAGACCGAGGCGTCCCCGTCCTCGGCGCGCCGCGGGTAGTGGCCGTCCATGATGCGCTGGTAGTCGCGGCTCGCGGCCCACTGCTTGAGCTCCGCGGCCCGCACCGTCGTGAACGGGTGGCTGCGAGGCATGACGTTGAGGATCTTCAGCACGGAGTCACGGAGGTCGCCGGCCTCCTCGTACTCCTCGGCCTGCTTCAGGAAGGCGTCCACGTTCATCTCGTGCAGGTGGTTGCCGCCGGCGATCTTCATCAGACCGCGCATCGAGGCCTGCAGTTCCTGGCCGACCAGGAGCCCGGCCCGGTCGGCGGAGAGCTCCGACTTGCGGAACCACTCGCGCAGAGCGGTGACGATCGCCATGATCGCGAGATTGCCGAGCGGGATCACGCGACTTTCAGCGCCAGGCTGGTCAGGAAGAGCAGGATCGTGCGGTAGACGCTGTGGCCGGACAGCGCGTGGCCGACCTCGTGGCCCACGACCGCCCGCATCTCCTCCTCGTCCAGCAGTTCCACCAGCCCGGTGGTGACGACGATGATCGGCTCGTCCAGGCCGATGCACATCGCGTTGGGCCGCGGGTCCTGGGAGACGTACATCGGCGGGACCTTGGGCAGGTCGAGGATGTAGCAGGCGTCCCGCAGCATGTCGTTGAGATGCGGGAACTGCTGGTCGCCGACGCGTACCGAGTCCGAGAGGAACAGCAGCCGCAGCGAGCGCTCGGGCAGCAGGCCGCTGAGCGCCTTGAAGACGGTGTCGAAACCGCTCAGCCGGCGCAGGGCCACCAGCGCGGAGCGGTCCGCCGGGTGCTCGTACGCGCGCGAGGAGATGTCCTCGAAGCGCCGACGGTTGCGTCCGGGCAGCCACTGTCCGTGGTCTCCGCCGCCCTTCGCACCGCTCGAATCGTTCGGACCGGACATATGCCCCCGCCCCCCTGCTCGTCCGTCGGGTACGTAGTGAGGACGCGCGGAGCCACCGCGAAGTTCCGCCCGGACCGCCCGTACGATGTTGCCCGAGTCTTCCGCCCGTCGACAGACCCCGAAGCCACCAAGGGACCGCCGCATGACCTCCTACGCGACCGCCGCCGTTCTGACCACGCTCGCCGAGGGCGAGGGCGGCGGCAACCACGAGAGCCTCAGCCCCTACCTGACGGGCGGCGGCGCGCTGTTCGCGCTGCTGCTCCTGCTCTTCATCACCACCCGCTTCAACCGCGACCGCTGAGCCCGTTCAGGCGATGCGGGTAGGGTCTATCCGCATGAAGAAGCGAATCGGTGTGATGGGTGGGACGTTCGATCCCGTCCACCACGGCCACCTCGTCGCGGCCAGCGAGGTGGCGCACCTTTTCCGGCTGGACGAGGTGGTCTTTGTGCCCACCGGCCAGCCCTGGCAGAAGAGCGCGCAGAAGGTGTCGGCGGCCGAGGACCGCTACCTGATGACGGTGATCGCCACCGCGTCGAACCCGCAGTTCTCGGTCAGCCGCAGTGACATCGACCGCGGCGGCCGCACCTACACCATCGACACACTGCGCGATCTCCGGGCCGAGCATCCCGAGGCGGAACTGTTCTTCATCACCGGGGCGGACGCGCTGGCCCAGATCTTCTCCTGGCGCAAGGCCGAGGAGTTGTTCGCTCTCGCGCACTTCATCGGTGTCACCCGCCCCGGACACACCCTGTCCGATCCGGGCTTCCCGGCCGGCGGTGTCTCCCTGGTGGAGGTGCCCGCCCTGGCCATCTCCTCGACCGACTGCCGTCAACGGGTCGCCAAGGGCGAGCCGGTCTGGTATCTCGTGCCCGACGGCGTCGTGCGCTACATCGACAAACGCAGGCTGTACCGGCAAGTGATCAGCGGCTGATCGGCAACTGGAGGGGTCCCCAGTGAACGACTACCCCCGATGGCAATACGCCGAGGGAACACCCGAGCAGGGCGGTCAGGACCCTTACGGAGAGGACTCCTACGCACAGCAGGGCGACTACGCGCACGGCTACGGCACCACGTACGGGCAGCACGACCCGTACGCCCAGCACGACCCGTACGCCCAGCACCACACCGGTCAGCAGCAGGCCTACCAGCCGCAGCAGGGCTACCCGAGCCAGCAGGGCCAGCAGGGCTATCCCGAGCAGGGCGCGTACCAGGGCCACCCGAGCCAGCAGGGCTACCCCGCGCCGCAGTACCCCCCGCGGGAGCAGCAGCAGTACGGGCAGCCCGCCCAGGCGCAGCAAGCGCAGCAGACGCAGCAGTACCAGGGGTGGATCCCGCAGCAGCCGCAGTACCAGGACTCGTACCCCCCGCAGGAACCACAACGATACGAGCAGCAGGGCCAGCGGCCCCCGCAGGCGCCCGGGCAGGCCCCGCCGTCCCCGCGGCAACCCGCGCACGGGGAGCCCCCGGCCCCGCCCGCCGCGAACCGCGCCCCCTCCGGGGAAGCCGACTACCACACCGGCCAGTTCTCCTTCGTCGACGAGGAGAGCGAGGAGTCGGAAGAGGTCATCGACTGGCTGAAGTTCACCGAGTCCCGCACCGAGCGCCGCGAGGAGGCCAGGCGCCGCGGCCGCAACCGGGTGGTCGCCGCCGTCGTCGTCCTGGCGCTGGTCGCCGTCGGCGGCGTCGGGTACCTGTGGAAGGCCGGAAAGATCCCCGGCCTCGGTGGAGGGTCCGGGCCCGCGCAGCAGGCCGCGGGCGGCCAGAAGCGCGACGTCATCGTGCTGCACCTGCGCCCGGTCGGCAGCGACGAGAGCTCGACCGCGCTGCTGGTCAGCAACTCGACCACCAAGAAGGGCACCACCGTCCTGCTGCCGAACTCGCTCGCCGTCAGCAGCGACGACGGCGGCAGCACCACCCTCGGCAAGTCCGTCGTGGAGAACGGTTCCGCCCCCACGCGCGAGGCGCTCGAAGGGCTGCTCGGAACCAAGATCAGCGGCACCTGGCGGCTGGACACCCCTTACCTGGACAACCTCGTCGAGTCCCTCGGCGGCATCATCGTCGACACCGACGCCACGGTGAAGGCGGGCAAGAAGGAGGGCGGCAAGACCCTCGTCAAGCCCGGCAAGCAGCAGGAGCTCGGCGGCCAGGCCGCCGTCGCGTACGCCGTCCACCGCGGAGCCGGCGAGGGGCCGGACAAGCAGCTCGCCCGCTTCGGGCAGGTCGTCCAGGCCGTGCTGAAGAAGATGTACAGCGACCCCGACCTGGCGACCAAGACCGTCGAGGGGCTCAACCAGGTCATCGAGCCCCCGCTGACCGCGAAGGACCTCGGCAGCAGCCTCGCGGCGCTGTCCCAGGAGGCCAAGGGCGGCGACTACACCACCGCGACGCTGCCCGTGGAGCCGGACGGCACACTGAGCGAGAAGGCCACCGAGGACGTGGTGAAGAAGGTGCTCGGCGGCACCGTCACCAACGCCGAGTCCGACGGCATCCCCCGGGTCACCCTGCGCAACGCCACAGGCGTCGCCTCCAACGCCGGCGAGGCCCAGGCGCAGATCGTCGGCGGCGGCTACACCTTCGTCTCCGGCGCCACCGCGGACACCCGCGCCACCTCGCAGGTCCTGTACGCCGACGCCGCCCAGAAGGCGAACGCGGAGGAACTCGCCAAGACGCTGGGCCTCTCCGCCACTGCCGCCAAGAAGGGCCAGGTGGCCGCCAACGCCGACATCACGGTCGTCCTCGGCCAGGACTACAGCCCGCCCGCGAAGGGCTGACCAAGGGCAGCGGATAACCGGTCGGGGACCGAGGACGGTCCGTGAGACCCTGGACCTACGACGTCCCCGACCGGAAAGCCGCACCAGTGACCGCCACGGACCGCTCCATCGAGCTCATCCAGACCGCCGCCCAGGCGGCAGCCGACAAGCTCGCGCACGACATCATCGCCTATGACGTCAGCGACGTCCTCTCCATCACCGACGCGTTCCTGCTGGCCTCCGCGCCCAACGACCGCCAGGTGAAGGCCATCGTCGACGAGGTCGAGGAGCGGCTGCAGAAGGAGCTCGGCGTCAAGCCGGTGCGCCGCGAGGGCGAACGTGAGGGCCGCTGGGTCCTGCTCGACTACGTCGACATCGTGGTCCACGTCCAGCACGCGGAGGAGCGGGTCTTCTACGCGCTGGAGCGGCTGTGGAAGGACTGCCCCGAACTGGAGCTGCACGAGGACGCCGCCGCCACCCGCGGCAAGGGCGAGGAGCACGCGCGCGCCATCGAGGCCGCCGACGAGGGCGGGCTGAACTGAACGGGCACGTACGGGGTCGCGGCCGCCGCGTCGTCTTCTGGCGGCACGGCCAGACCTCCTGGAACCTCGAGGGCCGCTTCCAGGGCACCACGGACATCCCCCTGACCTCCACCGGTGTCGCCCAGGCCAAGCGTGCCGCACGGCTGCTGGCCGCGCTGCGACCGGACGCGATCGTCTCCTCCGACCTGCAGCGCGCCGCCGACACCGCCGCCGAGCTGGCCGCGGTCACGGGCCTGGACGTCTCGTACGACGAGGGGCTGCGGGAGACCTACGCGGGGGTCTGGCAGGGCCTGACCCACGAGGAGATCACCGAGCGGTACGGCGAGGAGTACGCGGCCTGGAAACGGGGCGAGCCCGTGCGGCGCGGCGGCGGCGAGCTGGAGACCGAGGTCGCTGAACGGGCCGCCCCCGTGGTGCTCGCCGCGGCCGACAAGCTGCCCGACGGCGGTGTGCTGGTGGTCGTCAGCCACGGCGGCGCCATCCGCACCACCATCGGCCGTCTGCTCGGTCTGGATCCGCGCAGCTGGGAGGCGCTCGGCGGGCTGTCCAACACCTGCTGGTCGATCCTCGGCGAGGGCGCCCGAGGCTGGCGGCTGCTGGAGCACAACGCCGGGACCCTTCCCGAGCCGGTGCTCGGCGACGACGACTGACGACGGCTGACGACGATTGACGGGGCCGGGGGGCCGGGTCGGGGCCGAAACCGCAGCCGATTTCAGGATTCCGGCCCTGACCGGCTAAGCTTCTTCTCGTTCGCCGGGCGGAAAGCCCGAGGACAGCGGGGCTATAGCTCAGTTGGTAGAGCGCTTGCATGGCATGCAAGAGGTCCGGGGTTCGAATCCCCGTAGCTCCACAGCGACACAGGATCCCGTCTCCCTCCCAGGGGAGGCGGGATTCGCGCGTTTCACCCGTTCCGTACGGCGCCCGCCCGCTGGTCCGCGGCGAGCACCGACAGCGGGCGGGCGTGCCGGGGGCAGCCCACCAGCGGGTCGTCCAGTTCCCGGAGCCGGGCCGTCAGCTCCCGGCTCTGATCGTCCGCCGGCGTGTAGACCACGATCCGGTGCTCCGGCATCGATTCGATCCCCAGTGAGGTCGACGTCACCCGGATGCTGCCGACCGAGGCGTGCCGGATCACCTTGATCCGCTGCTGGGGAGCCGCCACGTCGCCGCTCGCCCACATCCGCGCGAACCGGGGGCTTCGCCGCGCCAGCCGCTCGACGAACGACTCCCAGGCCGGCTCGCCCACATGCCGGCCGTACGAGGCGCGCAGTTGCGCGACCAGCCTGGGCAGCTCGTCCTCCCCGTCGGCGAAGGCCGAGCAGCACGTCGGTCCGGCGAACAGGTGCAGCAGCGCGTTGCGGTCGGCGCGGGAGGCGACGTGCACCTGGGGGAAGAGCAGGCGGTAACCGGCGTTGTAGGCCAGCACGTCGTAACGGGCGTTGTAGACCACCGCCGCGAGCGGGTCGACGGAGTCGACGATGCCCCGCACCTCGTCGCCCACCGCCTCGGCGTCGCAGACCGGCTCCTGGACGAAGGGCACGCCCGCCAGCCGGTACAGGTGCCCGCGTTCGGCCACGTCCAGCCGCAGGGTGCGCGCCACCGCGTCCAGCACCTGGACACTGGCGTTGATGGGCCGGCCCTGCTCCAGCCACGTGTACCAGGTCACCCCCACCCCGGCGAGCAGCGCGACCTCCTCCCGCCGCAGGCCCGGCGTACGGCGGCGCGGCCCGGGCGGCATGCCGACGTCCTCCGGCCGGATGCGCGCGCGGCGGCTGCGCAGGAAGGCGGCGAGCTCGTTGCGGCGCGGGGACGTGACGACGGCCATGCGCCCCATCCTGCGCCCGCCGGCGCAGTGCTGCCAGGTGCTGTCAGTACCAGCATCCAGGGGCTCTCGTTACCGGTAGCGGCCCGCCCGCAGCCTCGTTCCATGGCGAATCCCACCATTACCGCACGACGCGCCCCGGCCGGCCCTCCGGGCCGGCGCGGACCGCGGGCCGGACAGCTGCTCGGCGTCCTGTTGACCGGTCAGTTCATGGCCCTGCTCGACGTCTTCATCGTCAATGTGGCCGCACCCACCATCCGCACCGACCTGCACGCGTCCGGCGCCGGGCTGCAGATGGTCGTGGCCGGCTACACCATCTCCTATGCCGTCCTGCTCATCACCGGTGCCCGGGCCGGCGACCTGTGGGGCCACCGCAGGGCCTTCCTGGCCGGGCTCACCGTCTTCACCGCCGCCTCCCTGGCCTGCGGACTCGCGGGATCGACGGGGCAGTTGACCGCGTTCCGGCTGATCCAGGGGGCCGGGTCCGCGCTGATGATCCCGCAGGTGCTCAGCCTCATCCAGCGCAACTTCACCGGTGAGCGGCGGGTGCGCGCCCTCGGCGTCTACGCGGCGGTCCAGGCCACCGGCGCCGCGGCCGGGCAGTGCCTGGGCGGGCTGATCGTCAGCGCCGACCTCTTCGGCACGGGGTGGCGTCCGGCCTTCCTCGTGAACGTCCCCATCGGTCTCGTCCTGCTCGTCCTGGCCCCGCGGGCCGTTCCACGCGACGCGGAGCCCGCCGCCGGGCGCCGCCGCGGTCTCGACCTGCCCGGGCTGGTCACCCTCGGCGCGGCCGTGACCCTGCTCACCGTGCCCTTGGTGCTGGGGCAGGAGGAGGGCTGGCCGCTGTGGGGCTGGGTCTGCCTCGGCCTCAGCGCCGTGCTGTGCGCGGTCTTCGCCCTGCTGGAGGCGCGGCTCACCCGGCGCGGTGGTGCGCCGCTGGTCTCCGCGCGGGTCCTGCGGGCACCCGGCATGCTCCGTTCCGTCGCCGTCATCGGGGTCTCCATGGTCCTCATCGCCGGCCTGCTGTTCGCCATCGCGCTCCACCTGCAGAGCGGGCTCGGCCTCAGCGCCCTGTACACCGGGCTCACCTTCAGCGCGGTGGCCGTCTCCTTCGGCGGCACCGGCCTCGCCTGGCGCCGGCTGCCCCCGCGCGTCCTGCCGTGGCTCGCGCCGGGCGGACTCGCCGTGGCCGGGGTGTCCTTGGCGGCGATCGGCATGCTGCTGGGCGGGGGACAGCAGCATGAAGCGGCTCTCCTGGCAGCCCTGTTCGGCGTGGGTCTCGGCCTGGGGGCCTCCTTCAGCCCTACGTTGACGCTCGCCCTCGGCCAGGTCCGCCCCGAGGACGCCGCGGACGCCAGCGGGCTGCTGGCCACCGTCAGCCAGCTCGGCCAGCTGATCGGGGTCGCCACCTTCGGCACCCTGTTCCTGGGCCGGCTGACCGCCGGCCACTCCTCCGCGCACGCCGTCGCGGTCACCTCCGCCGCGCTGGCGGCCACCGCGGCGGCAGGCGTGCTCGTGGCCGCGATGCGGCGGCGGACGGCCTGAACGCCGCTCAGGCGGCCGCCTCGGAGGTGTCGCGCCCGGCGAGCGGGCCGCGCCGGGTGACGGCGACGGCGGCCGACAGGCACAGGAAAGCGGCCCCGGCGG
Organism: Actinacidiphila sp. bgisy167; assembly: GCF_057707665.1. Classification (NCBI taxonomy): domain Bacteria; kingdom Bacillati; phylum Actinomycetota; class Actinomycetes; order Kitasatosporales; family Streptomycetaceae; genus Actinacidiphila; species Actinacidiphila sp. bgisy167. The sequence continues at coordinate 38,921 of NZ_JBYIQP010000031.1, forward strand.
CCGGATAGACCGCGGAGAGGGCCATCTGCCCCACGGACTGGTGGAGTTCGGGTCGTGCGACGCCGTCGCCGTGCGGGGTGAGCCAGAGGGCGTACGAGCAGAAGAGGAGGGCGGCCGCGGCCGCGCCCGCCCACCAGCGCGCGGGGCGGCTCGCCCGCAGGGCCCGGCCGGCCAGCAGGACGACCAGGGGGACCGCCCAGACCCAGTGGTGCGACCACGAGACGGGGCTGACCAGCAGCGCCGTGACGGCGCACGACAGGACGGCCCAGGCGGGCTCCCCGGCCGCCAGGTGCGCGGTGGCGACGGCCAGGCCGGCGACGGCCACCAGGGCGGCCGCGAGGAGCCACCACGCGCCGGGGTCGCCGGTGTGCAGGGCGCGGGCCAGGACGCCGCGCAGCGACTGGTTGGCGGTGTCCTCGCCGTTGCCGGCGCGGTCGGCGGAGACCACGACCTGCGTCCAGAAGCGCCGGGTGTCGCTTGGCAGGACGAGCGCGGAAAGGCCGATGGTCGCGGCAAAGGTGACGGAGGCCACAGCGGCCGTCCGCAGCCACGAGTTCCAGCGCTCGCGCCGCCGCCAGGCGACCACCGCCCCGCCGACCGCCAGGAAAACCACGAAGAGCAGCGGGGTCAGCTTGATCCCCGCCGCGACGCCGATGCCGACACCTGCGGCCCTGCTCCGGCGCCGGGTGAGGTCGCCCAGCACGAGCACCGCGAGCAGCAGATTGATCTGCCCGTACCGCAGTGTCGTCCAGACCGGCTCGCACCACACCGCGGCCGCCGCGACGCCCAACGCGGCGGCCGCCGGGGGCAGCCGCCGCGGCAGCCCGGCCAGCCGGAGCGACAGATGGGCCAGGACGACCAGCAGGCCCAGGTTGGCGGCGGTCGCCGCGATCCGGGCGGCACCCGGGCCGAGCAGGGTCAGGGACGTGAAGAGCAGCGCCGCGAACGGCGGGTAGGTGTTGGGCAGCTGAGCGTGGGTGACCCGCATCGCGTACAGGTCGCCCCCGTTGCGCACCGACCAGCCCTCGGCCCGGTAGACGGTGAGGTCGATCAGCGACACGTGCGCCGCGCGCTGGGCGGCCCAGAACGCCGCGAAGGACACCAGGCACACCAGAGCGGCCGTCACAGTGGCCCGCCGGACCCGGGGGCCGCGCGCCATGGTGTCGGCGATCGGCTGCGTCGCGGTCACTGCGGCTTCTCCAGTCTGTCTTCCGGCACGTGGGTCAGCCGACCCTACCGGGCGCCCCTGCGCGCACCTGCAGGAAGCGATTTGGCGAACCGGCCCGGGGGCCGTGTAATGTATCCCAGGTCGCCGGGGGAACCCGGGAGAACGGCACCGCGGGGCTATAGCTCAGTTGGTAGAGCGCTTGCATGGCATGCAAGAGGTCCGGGGTTCGAATCCCCGTAGCTCCACTTCCGCAGTGTGATGAGAGCCCGTCCGATCGGACGGGCTCTTTCGCGTTGCGCCGCGGCGGATCGGGTGCGTGGGCGGCGTGTGCTGTGGGCCCGGTCCTCACGATGGTGGGGCCCCGCGCGGCCGGGGTCAGTGGTGCCGCCCGTCCTCGACGCCCAGCGCGAGAGCGGGACAGGGGGCCCCCGCGCGCCGCGCTGCCGGGTCCAGGTGCGGAGGGACGGGCGTGCCGGCGATGTCGGGGTGGCCGGCGCCACCGTGACCGCGGTGGATCCCCTGGGTGAGCAGGCGTTGGCGTCGGTTCGCTCGGGCTGCGTCCAGGTCGCCTCCATCGCACTCCTGGGCGGCCGGACCCTCGCGTACCACGAGGACCGCCGGATCGGCGGCGCCTCCCGTCCGCGCCGGTCGTCGCGGGTGTCCACGCGCGGGCCCGCGCCGGGAGAACCTCGGTGCGGGTCCATCCCGCTCTGGGGTAACCTGAGCCCATGCGTGCCGTACGCCTTCTGCTTAGCAAGCCGCGCTGACCAGGTTCGATGTCAGCGCGGCGCCCCTCCTGTGCGAGGGGCTTTTTCGTTTCCGCAGTTCCGCAGTTCCCCAGTTCCGCGGCTCCGCGGTTCCACAGGCAGACGTCCGTACGGCGGCCGGGCCGCAGGCCGTCATGACAGCGATGGAGTACGAAGGACGATGAGCGAGACCACCCCCGCCGCGGAGGCGGCTGCGCCCCACCGCTACACGGCCGCCCTGGCCGCGGACATCGAGAGCCGCTGGCAGGACTTCTGGGAGCAGGAGCAGACCTTCGCCGCGCCCAATCCCACGGGTGACCTGGCCGGGGACGGCGAGCTGGTCAAGTCCAAGAAATTCATCATGGACATGTTCCCGTACCCCTCGGGTGCGGGACTGCACGTCGGCCACCCCCTGGGCTACATCGCCACCGACGTCTTCGCGCGCTTCCAGCGGATGACCGGGCACAACGTGCTGCACACCCTGGGCTTCGACGCCTTCGGCCTGCCCGCCGAGCAGTACGCGGTGCAGACCGGCACCCACCCGCGGGTGTCCACCGAGGCCAACATGGAGAACATGCGGGCCCAGCTGCGCCGGCTGGGTCTGGGCCACGACCCGCGCCGGTCCTTCGCCACGATCGACCCGGACTACTACAAGTGGACGCAGTGGATCTTCCTGCAGATCTTCAACTCCTGGTACGACGAGCAGGCCGACCGCGCCCGCCCGATCGCGGAGCTGGTCGAGCAGTTCGAGAAGGGTGAGCGGGCGACCCCGGACGGCCGCCCCTGGGCCGAGCTGACCCCGGCCGAGTGCGACGACGTGCTGGGCGGATACCGCCTGGCGTACGCCTCGGAGTCCCCGGTCAACTGGTGCCCCGGCCTCGGCACCGTGCTGGCCAACGAGGAGGTCACGGCCGACGGCCGCTCCGAGCGCGGGAACTTCCCCGTCTTCAAGGCCAAGCTGCGCCAGTGGATGATGCGCATCACCGCCTACGCGGACCGCCTGCTGACCGATCTGGACGCGCTGGACTGGCCCGAGGCGATCAAGCTGCAGCAGCGCAACTGGATCGGCCGCTCCGAGGGCGCCAAGGTCGACTTCGCGGTCGAGGTCCACGATGGCCGGGAGGCCACCCCGATCACCGTCTTCACCACCCGCCCGGACACCCTGTTCGGCGCCACCTACATGGTGCTGGCCCCCGAGCACCCGCTGGTCGACACCATGGTGCCGGCCACCTGGCCGGAGGGCACCAAGGACGCCTGGACCGGCGGCGCGGCCACTCCGGCCGAGGCCGTCGCGGAGTACCGCAAGCAGGCCCAGGCGAAGTCGGACGTCGAGCGGCAGACCGAGGGCAAGAACAAGACCGGCGTCTTCAGCGGCGCGTACGCGGTGAACCCGCTGACCGGGACCCGCATCCCCGTCTTCGTCGCCGACTACGTCCTGATGGGTTACGGCACCGGCGCCATCATGGCCGTCCCCGGCCAGGACGAGCGCGACTGGGAGTTCGCCACCGTCTTCGACCTGCCCATCGTCCGCACCGTCCAGCCGCCCGAGGGCTGGGAGGGCGAGGCCTACACCGGCCAGGGCCCGGCGATCAACTCCGCCAACGACGAGATCGACCTGAACGGCCTGGAGGTCGCCGACGCCAAGCGCAAGGTCATCGCGTACCTGGAGCAGCGCGGCATCGGCGAGGGAACCATCAACTACCGCCTGCGCGACTGGCTGTTCAGCCGCCAGCGGTACTGGGGCGAGCCCTTCCCGATCGTCTACGACGAGGACGGCGTGGCTCACCCCCTGCCCGAGTCGATGCTGCCGCTGGAGCTGCCGGAGGTCGAGGACTACTCCCCGCGCACCTTCGACCCGGACGACGCGGACACCGAGCCCGAGACCCCGCTGTCCCGCAACGACGAGTGGGTCCACGTCGAGCTGGACCTGGGCGACGGCCAGGGCGTGCGCCGCTACCGCCGCGAGACCAACACCATGCCCAACTGGGCTGGCTCCTGCTGGTACGAGCTGCGCTACCTGGACCCGCACAACGACCGCAAGCTGGTCGACCCCGAGATCGAGCGGTACTGGATGGGCCCGCGCGAGGGGCAGCCGCACGGCGGCGTCGACCTGTACGTCGGCGGTGCCGAGCACGCGGTGCTGCACCTGCTGTACGCGCGCTTCTGGTCCAAGGTGCTGTTCGACCTGGGGCACGTTTCGTCCGCGGAGCCGTTCCACAAGCTGTTCAACCAGGGCATGATCCAGGCCTACGTGTACCGGGACAGCCGCGGCTTCCCCGTCCCGGCGGCCGAGGTCGAGGAGAGGGACGGCGCCTTCTGGTACGGCGGCGAGCAGGTCAAGCGCGAGCTGGGCAAGATGGGCAAGTCCCTGAAGAACGCCGTCACCCCGGACGAGATCGCCGCCGAGTACGGCGCCGACACCCTGCGCCTGTACGAGATGGCGATGGGCCCGCTGGACGTCTCCCGCCCGTGGGACACCCGCGCCGTCGTCGGCCAGTACCGGCTGCTGCAACGGCTGTGGCGCAATGTCGTGGACGAGGCGACCGGCGAGGTCACGGTGACCGACGACGCGCCGGACGAGGAGACCCTGCGCGCCCTGCACAAGGCGATCGACGGTGTCCGCCAGGACTTGGAGGGTCTGCGTTTCAACACCGCGATCGCCAAGATCACGGAGCTGAACAACCACCTGACCAAGGCGGGCGGCCCGGTGTCGCGCTCGGTGGCCGAGTCCCTGGTCCTGCTGATCGCGCCGCTGGCCCCGCACATCGCCGAAGAGCTGTGGCGGCGGCTGGGGCACGAGCAGTCACTGGCGCACGAGGACCTGCCGGTGGCCGACCCGGCGTACGTGGTGGACGAGACCGTCACATGCGTCGTCCAGATCAAGGGCAAGATCAAGGCTCGCCTGGAGGTGTCGCCGACGATCTCCGACGCCGACCTGGAAGCCCAGGCCCTGGCCGACCCGGCGGTCGTGGCGGCGCTGGGCGGCGCGGGGGTCCGCAAGGTGATCGTGCGGGCGCCGAAGCTGGTGAACATCGTTCCCGCGTGACGGTGCGGCGGCGCGGTGGTGCGGTGGTGCGGCGGTGTGACGGTGCGGCGGTGTGACGGTGCGGCGGTGTGGCGGCGCGGTGGTGCGGCGGTGTGACGGCCTCGCGGTGCGGCGGCCTGGCGCAGGCGGCGTGGCGGACGGCTACCCGGTGGGCCGATTGCGGGACCGTGTGACGGCCTGACGCCGCTCCGCCCGCCGGGCCCGGGCGCGGTCGCCGACGGCGGTCCAGGGGCGGGCAGGGGTTCTCCCGGAACCCTCGCCCGCCCCCGTCCGTTTACGGTGGGCATACAGCTGATCCATGAGATGGGGCCGGTCGGACGGACCGGGACCGAGCTGTCAGAGGAGCCGCCGTGGATGTCGCCGTCGCCGTGATCCTTCTGCTCTTCGCCTCCCTCGTGACGCTCGGTGTCGTCGCCACGGTCAAGACCGTCCGGGCGGTCAAGCGGGGGGTGGAGCGCACCAGCATCGAGGCCCGTCGCGTCGTCGAGGAGACCGGTCTGAAGGCCCGCCGCTACAGCCGGCCCGGGCCGGCCGGCAAGCTCGCCGAGCTGCGCCTGGCGCTGCGTACGTCCGTCACGAGCACGGGGGAGGCGCTGGAGGGACAGGCCGCCGTCGACCCGTCGTTGAGTGAGGCCGTCGCCCTGCTCGGACGGCTGCGCGCCCACGCCCAGGAGCTCGACGCGGAGCTGAGGCTGCTCGAGCGCGAGCCCGACCGCGCCCGCATCGCCGCCCGGATCGGCGAACTCGAGGAGCGCACGCGGCGCATCACCCACTCCGCGGACTCGCTGCGCTGGGCCGCCCAGGACCGTGCCCGCCACTTCGCCGACGACGACCTCGCGGCCCTGGGCCGTGACATCGACCTGGAGGCAGGGGCCTTGCGGCACTGGGCGCCCGCGTCGCTCCCGGAGCCGGGTCCGGGCCCAGGGCCTGCCCCGGACGCGGCAGTGGAACCGAACATCCGGCCGGGGACGTGGCGCCGGCGGACCTCGGAGCCCGGTGCCGGGCAGCCGCCCAAGTCGTTGTGACGGGTCGCGCGCGGCGGGGACGCGTCACGGCCGCCACGGGCGCGGGGACGCACCCCCGGGTCGGGCTCGGCCGGGCCGTACTGTCGCCGGGCCTTTGGCGCGGGTAACCTCCCGCACATGTCGTCCCATGTCGCTATCGTCACCGATTCCACGGCCTACCTGCCGCAGGAGGCTTTGAGCCGGCACCGGATCACCGTGGTGCCCCTGACGGTGGTGATCGGCGACGAGGCGCTGGAAGAGGGCACCGAGGTGTCGGCGCCGGCGGTGGCCCGCGCCCTGCAACGACGCAAGCCCGTCACCACGTCACGGCCGAGCCCCGAGGAATTCGCCGCCGCCTACCGGGCGGTGGCCCAGTCGGGCGCCACCGAGATCGTCTCCCTGCACCTGTCGGCGGAGTTCTCCGGCACCTACGACGCCGCGCTGCTCGCGGGTGCGGACGCGCCGGTGCCGGTGCGCGTGGTGGACACCGCCATGGTCGCCATGGCCCTCGGGTTCCCGGTGCTCAGCGCCGCGGAGGCGGCGGAGGCGGGCGGTTCCGCGGACGAGATCGTGGCGGCCGCGGAGAAGCGCGCGTCGGACACGTCGGCGTACTTCTACGTGGACACCCTCGACTACCTGCGCCGGGGCGGCCGCATCGGCGCCGCCCAGGCGTTGCTCGGCTCGGCGCTCGCGGTGAAGCCGCTGCTGCAGCTGGACGAGGGTCGGATCCAGCTGCTGGAGAAGGTCCGCACGGCCTCCAAGGCCCTGGCGCGGCTGGAGGAGATCGTCGTCGAGCGGGCGGGTACCCGGCAGGTGGACATCGCCGTCCACCACCTGGCCGCCGCCGATCGCGCCTCCGCTCTCGCGGAGCGTCTGCGCGCGCGGGTCCCCGGGCTCAAGACCCTCATCGTCAGCGAGGTCGGCGCGGTGATCGGCGCCCACACGGGGCCTGGATTGCTGGGGGCGGTCGTCTCCCCGCTCTGACGTCTTTCGGGTGACGGAGATATCCACAACGGGCGAGTAGTCCACAGGACTTGGCCAAGATCATCTTGCGGACGGCGAACCTCCTACCGTCCCTGACATGGGATCGACGACCGCAACTCCGCGCCACCGCAGGCATCCGTCTGCCACCGTCGGCGCAACCGCCCCCGTACCGGGCCCCGTAGCGATCCGGGAACGCGCCGCCGCGCTCTTCGAGCGTCCGCCTACGCGTCCCGCGCGAGGGGGTGTTCCCGAGCCTCCGGGACGACCGGCGCCGCTGGAACGACCAGGGCGTCCGGAGCCGCCGGGACGGCCGGGTCAGCGCCCGCGACGGGAGGCGCCGGAACCTTCCGGGGTGCCGGAGCGACCGGCTGCAAGGGCTGCGGCGGCTCCGACGGCTACAGCGGTGGCTTCGGCGACGGTGGCTCCTGGGCGACGGGCCGTGCCGGATCCGCCGGCGCGCCGCGTCGCGGGTGCCTGGCGCCTCGCCCTCACCGAACGCCTTCCCACCTGGTTCTCGGTCCGCTGCGGTATCGAGGCGAAGACCGCGGTCGCCCTCGCGGTCGTGCTCCTCGTCGCCCTGGTGTTCGCGGTGCACCACTACTGGACCGGCCGGCCGCGGACGATCGCCGTGCCCCCTGTCACCGGGGCGCTGCCGGCCGCCGCCGAAGTGCCCGCCGCCACGAGCTCCGCCGCGGCCGAGCCGCGGACGCCCAGTCCCGCGCCGGGGGCCCCGGCAGTGCTGGTCGTGGACGTCGCGGGCAAGGTCCGGAAGCCGGGGCTGCGCCGACTGCCCACGGGATCCCGCGTTGCGGACGCGGTGGACGCCGCCGGGGGAGCGCTGCCCGGCACGGACACCGGCACCCTGAATCTGGCCCGTCTGCTGGCCGACGGGGAGCAGATCGTCGTCGGCCGCCCCGCCCCACCGCCCGCCGCCGGGGCCGGGGGGACCACCGCCGCGAGCGGTCCGGTCAGTCTCAACTCCGCAACCCCCGAGCAGTTGGACGCCCTGCCCGGTGTGGGACCGGTGCTCGCCCGGCACATCATCGACTACCGCGGGCGGCACGGCGGGTTCACCTCCGTGGAGCAACTGCGGGATGTCAACGGCATCGGGGACCGCCGGTTCTCCGATCTCAAGCCGCTGGTCACCCCGTGAGTGGGCCGCCGTCCACGGCGCGTCCGGCGGTGCACGCGGCCGCCCTGTCCCCCAGGGGCGCGTCGAACCCGCGCCAGGAAGGCCCACCGGATCTGCGTCTGGTCGTACCGGTCCTCGCCGCCTGGCTCGCCGCGGGTGTCGCCCTCGCCGCGCCGGGGGGAGCTGTGGCGTGGGCGTGCACGGCGGCCGTTCCGGCGGCGCTGGCGGCGCTGGCACGCCGGTGGGCGACAGCGGCCACCGTGGCGTTCTGCGCGATGGCGTCGGCGGCCGTGGCGGGGCTGCATGCCGCGGACCTGCACCGCGGCCCCCTGCCCGCCCTGGCTGCTGAACACGCCGACGTCCGAGTCGAGTTGCGACTGACCGCCGATCCCCGGCTGATCCGCCCGCAGGTACGAGGGGCCGCCGCGGCCCCGGAGGCGGTGCTGGTGGAGGCCGAGGCCGTGCGCGTGGCGGCGATGGGCACAACGGCCCACGTCCGTACGCCGGTCCTGCTCATCGCCCGCCAACCCGCGCGCAGCTGGCTCGCCTTGCTGCCCGGCACCCGTGTCGACGCGCAGGCGCGGCTCGCCCCGGCGGCCGGCCCGGGCGACCGGATCGCCGCGGTGCTGTCAGTCCGGGGCCCTCCCCGCGTCGTCGGGCCGCCGGGCCGCGCGCAGCGGGTGGCCGGCGGGCTCCGCGAGGGGCTCCGCGAGGCCACCGCGGGCCTGCCGCCCGACGCCCGGGCCCTGCTGCCCGGTCTGGTCGTCGGGGACACCTCCCGTATCCCGGTCGATCTGCACGAGGCGTTCGAGGCCACCGACCTGACCCATCTGACCGCGGTCAGCGGTTCCAATCTCTCCCTGGTGCTGATCCTGCTGATCGGCCCGCCCGGTCTCGCCCTGCGGGCCGAGCGGGGCGGCCTGGCGCCGAGACTGGCCCTCCCGCTGCGCGTCACGGCCGTGCTCGGAGGAGCACTCACCGCGGCCTTCGTCGTGGTGTGCCGACCCGACCCCAGCGTGCTGCGCGCGGCCGCCTGCGGGCTGATCACCCTCCTGGCCATCGGCACGGGCCGCCGCCGCAGCCTGCTGCCCGCGCTGTGCGGGGCGGCCCTGCTGCTGCTCCTCTACGACCCCTGGCTGGCCCGCTCGTACGGCTTCGCGCTGTCCGCGCTGGCCACCGGCGCGCTGCTCGTTCTCGCGCCGCGCTGGAGCGCCGCCTTGCGGCGCCGGCGGGTGCCGCCGCGTCTTGCGGAGGTCCTCGCAGCGGCGGCCGCCGCACAGGCGGTGTGCGCCCCCGTGGTGGCGGTGCTGGCCGCCCACGTCAGCCTGGTCGCGGTCCCCTGCAACCTGCTGGCGGAACTCGCCGTGGGCCCCGCCACCGTCCTCGGCTTCGCCGCCCTGGCCGCGGCGCCGTTCGCGATGCCCGCCGCCAAGGCCCTGGCCTGGGTCGCGGCCTGGCCGGCCGGCTGGATCGCGGCGGTGGCCCGGCGCGGTGCCGCCCTGCCCGGGGCGACGATCGACTGGCCCGGCACATGGGCGGGCGCCCTGCTGCTGGCAGCCGTCACCGTGGCGGTGGTAGTGGCAGGGCGCCGCCTTTTGCGTCGACCCTTGCTGTGCGCCGCCGCGGCACTGCTGCTCGTGCTGGCCGTCGTGCGTCCGGCGCCGCTGCCCCGCTCGGTGACCGGCTGGCCGCCACCAGCCTGGCGGCTGGTGGCCTGCGACGTGGGCCAGGGCGACGCGCTGGTGCTCTCGGCGGGCGACGGCGCCGCCGTCGTGGTGGACACCGGCCCGGAGCCCCGCCTCGTCGACCGCTGCCTGCGCTCCCTCCGGATCACCACGGTGCCCCTGCTCGTCCTCACCCACTTCCACGCCGACCATGTCGCCGGACTGCCCGGGGTGCTGCGGGGCCGCTCCGTGGGCGCGATCGAGACCACCACCCTCGACGATCCCCCCGACCAGGCCGCGTTCGTACGCCGCCAGGCCGCGGCCGCCCGCGTCCCCGTGCTGCGCGCGGCGCCCGGGGAGCGCCGCCGCCTGGGCTCACTGGACTGGCGGGTGCTGTGGCCCGCGGCGCCCCCGCTTCCGGCGGGTGCCGACGGCGCCGCCCTGGACGGCGCCAACCCCAACGACGCCAGTGTCACCCTGCTCGTCCGCACGGCAGGCCTCACCGTCCTCCTCCTCGGCGACCTGGAGCCCGCGGCCCAGCGCGCCCTCCTCGCGGCCGCCCCCGACCTTTCGCGGGTCGACGTCCTGAAGGTCGCCCACCACGGCTCCGCCTACCAGGAGCCGGCGCTCCTGGACCGGATCCGTCCCCGGCTGGCGCTGGTGAGCTGTGGTGCGGGCAACCCTTACGGCCATCCGTCGCCGCGCACCCTCGCCGCGCTGCGCGCCCACGGCTCGACCGTCCTGCGCACCGACCGGGACGGACCCGTGGCCGTCCTGGGCGACGAGGCGGGGCTGCGGGCCGCCGTGGCGGGTCCGTCGCCCGCCACGGAGCGGGCCGTCCGGGGGCGGCGGAGAACACGTGCCGCCACCAGCGTCGGACACAGCCGGAGCGGGACCCGGGGAGGCCGGGGCGGGCGGCTCAGACGTTCCCGAGGTCCTTGTCCTCATCCTGCACCGCGATCACCCAGTGGGTGCTCCGCCGGGGCCGGAGGCAGCAGAGCCGTCAGGCGAGCGAGGCCACGACGATCGCACCGGTGATCACCAGGTCCTTCGCCGTCTGCTGGGTCAGTCCGTACGCCGGCACGACGATCAGCAGCAGCGGCGCCGCCGGCCACAGCGGCATGCGCCAGGCCGCACGCTCCCGTGCCGGCCGTGGTGCGAGCCGAGGGCCGCGACGGCGACGCCGACGTACCGGTGTAGCCGGGCGGCGGGAAAGGGCCGGGGCGAGCGCGCGGCGCACCACGGGGCCTCCTGGTTCGGACCGTGACGCGCACGTCCTGGGCAACCGCCGAGGCGGACGCACCCCGTTTTCGCGCCGCGGGCCTCCGCATGCCCGGCACCGGCAGTCCGCCGGGAAGTGCAACCGCCGTGTCACGGCTTGTCCATGGCTTCGTCCCGGCGCGCATGAGGGGACCGTGGCCGTGGCAGGGTGACGGCATGACCATCATCGGCTGGATCGTCCTGGGCCTGGTCGCGGGCGCCGTCGCGAAGCTGCTGCTGCCGGGGAGGGACCCGGGCGGACTGCTCGGGACGACGCTGATCGGCATCGCGGGTGCGGTGGTCGGCGGCTGGATCTCGGCGAAGTTCCTCGACCACCCCGTCAGCAAGGACTTCTACGACCTGCCCACATGGGGCGCGGCCATAGGCGGGGCGCTCGTCCTCCTGATCATCTACCGCATCCTGTTCGGCGACTCCCGCTGACCTCGGGCGCGGGCAGCAACCGCACGTCGTCCCGACGCACGGACAGGGCCTGGGCACGGTCCGGGTCCCACAGCCAGATCCAGTCCCCCGAGGCGCCGAAGGACAGCACCGGGCCGTTCTCCACGGGCACGGGAACCTCGCCGACGGGCACCACGCACATCAGGGCGCCGCGCACCCCGAAGTACCCCTTCGGCGCCTGCCCCCGGGCAGCGGCGGTCGCCGCGTCCCGGGCGGCGTGGTCGGCGTCGCGTGCGCCGGCGAGGAGCGCGGTGGCCGCGAAGGCAGCGGACAGGAGCACGGTGACGGTGACCAGGGCGAGGCGGTTGTCGCCCTTGGCGATGTGCACGTGCCGCAGCCACCCGGCGACCGCCGTGGCGAACAGGACGAACCCCAGCGCGAGCCCCAGCGGTTCGGCGGCGGCCGCGTACGGCCACAGGCCTCCGGCGGAGCGGACCGAACCGGAGGGGATGCCGAACCGTTCGAGGTAGGCGGACTGCATCAGCCGGCCGAGCCAGGTCACCAGGGACCACCCGAGGGGCAGGGCGAGCGGCACGAGCCAGACCGCGTTGCGTGAGAACCACGAGTCGCGCAGGGCGTAGTACACGCCCGGCGCGCAGATCAGGCCCGCCGCGGTCAGCGACCACCACAGCAGCCCGGTCCCCGCCCCGGTGGCCGCCCAGGCCGGCAGCGCAGCCGCGGCGAAGACCAGGGCGGGCAGCGCGCGCACCCGCGACGGCGTACGGCGCGGTCCGGCCGCCGCCTCGGCCGTCTCGGGCGGCGCGGGCCGCAGTTCGTGGACCTCGGCGGCGAACGCGGAGCCGCCCAGCGGGCGTTCCGAGAGCTCCCGCTCGACGGCCTCCCGGGTCAGCCCGGCCGGCAGCCGCAGCAGCCGGTGAGCGCCGCGCCCGCCGAGGGCGGCCCGCAGCCGGGCGAGCCGCTCGCGCCGTCCGCCGCCCGCGCCTGACCGTCGGATCACGCGGTACTCGGTCCGCGGGTCGTCCGGCGGCCGGAGCAGCAACGCAGCGTCGCGGACCCACACGCCCAGCTGGTGGGTCCTGGCCAGCCGTTCCACGGCCCCGCACGCCGCCCTCTCGGCCCGCCAGCGGGGGGAGCCGTTGAGGCGCACCTCGACGACGAGCGCGACGCGGCCGCCGCGCGCCGTGGCCGGTGCGTCTTCACGGCCGGCCCGGCGCACCGCCCAGCCCCGCGCCTCCATCAGCCCCTGGGCCAGGGCGAGCTCGTCGGGCTGGTCGACGGCCTCGACCAGCAGGCGTACTCGCTGGTTGAACGGGACGGCCGGGAGCGCCCCGGCCGTCCCGGGGAGCTCCGCCCCTCCCTCCTGCGGGCGGCGGCGCTGGGCGGGAACGCGCAGCGGCACGGCCTAGTCCTCCTCCAGCCAGCCCTCGAACTCCTCCGCCAAGGCGTTCAGGGCGGTGGGGTCCAGTTCCTCGTCCTCGTCGTCGATGACGACGAGCCACTGGGCGTCGTCGGCGTCGTCCTCGCCGGCGAGGGCGTCACGGACGAGTTGGGGACGGTGGGGCAGGTCGAAGCGCTCGGCGGCTTCGTCGGCGGCCTCCTCTGCGGCATCGCGATCGGGGAGGACGAGCACATGTCTGACGTCGGTCACCGGGACATTGTGTCGGACCCGCGTGGGATGCTGGACCGCGATGGCCAGGAACAGTACGACAGACAGCCCACTCGCCCCCGTGACGCTCGCGGTGGGCCAGGAGGACCTGCTCCTCGACCGCGCGGTACGGGAAATCGTGCAGGCGGCGCGCGCCGCCGACGCCGACACCGATGTGCGCGATCTCACGCCGGACGCCCTCCAGCCGGGCACCCTGGCGGAGCTCACCAGCCCTTCGCTCTTCGCCGAGCGCAAGGTCCTGGTCGTACGGAACGCGCAGGATCTGTCCGCGGACACCGTCAAGGACGTCAAGAGCTACCTGGACGCCCCCGCGGAGGAGATCACGCTCGTCCTGCTGCACGCGGGCGGCGCCAAGGGCAAGGGCCTGCTGGACGCGGCGCGAAAGGCCGGCGCACGCGAGGTGGCCTGCCCGAAGATGACCAAGCCCGCCGACCGGCTGGCCTTCGTACGTCAGGAGTTCCGCACGCTGGGCCGGGCCGCGACCCCTGAGGCATGCCAGGCCCTGGTGGACGCCATCGGCAGCGACCTGCGGGAGCTGGCGAGCGCCTGCGCCCAGCTCGTCGCCGATGTGGAGGGCGCGATCGACGCGGCCGTGGTCGCGCGTTACTACACGGGACGGGCCGAGGCCACCGGCTTCGAGGTCGCGGACCTGGCGGTGACCGGCCGCGCCGCCGAGGCACTGGAGCGGCTGCGCTGGGCCATCGCGGTCGGCCAGCCGCTGCCCGGCATCACCTTCGCCCTGGCCTCCGGCGTGCGGGCCATCGGCAAGCTGGCCTCGGCCCCGCGCGGAGCGCGGCCGGGGGATCTGGCCCGGGAGCTGGGCATGCCGCCGTGGAAGATCGACCGCGTCCGCCAGCAGATGCGCGGCTGGTCCGGTGACGGCGTCTCCGCCGCGCTGCGCGCGGTCGCCGAGGCCGACGCCGCGGTCAAGGGCGGCAGCGCGGACCCGGCCTATGCCCTGGAGAAGGCGGTCGTCGCCGTCGCGCGGGCCGCACGCGCCCGCTGAGCCACGGCTCCCGCCGCCACACGGAAGACGCCGAAGGGCCCCGCACCGGGAGGTACGGGGCCCTTCGAAGGCCGCACCCGCGTGGCGAACGCAGGCCGCGTGCGGCCGGAAGATCAAGGATGTCGATAGAGGAGCGGGTGAGAGGGACCGCTGTGTCCTCGCCGACGGGTACCGCTACGGGAAGGTTCAGCCCTGGAGGCCGGCCACCTTGAGCGCCAGCGCCGACTTCTTGTTGGCGGCCTGGTTCTTGTGGATGACGCCCTTGCTCACGGCCTTGTCGAGCTTCTTGGAGGCGAGGCGCGCGGCCTCGGTCGCCTTCTCGACGTCGCCGGCGGCCACGGCCTCACGGGTGCGACGGATGGCGGTCTTGAGCTCGGACTTGACGGCCTTGTTGCGCAGGCGCGCCTTCTCGTTGGTCTTGTTGCGCTTGATCTGGGACTTGATGTTCGCCACGAAAGAGCCTTTTCAGGTTTGACTGATGGGGTCCGCGCCTCGGGTAGAGGGCACGAGACGCGACTGCCCAGGCTAGCAGTCGGCCCGCGTGCCGCCCAAACCGGTGGCCGGCGGGGGGTGTCTTGGCCCGTCCCGCACCGCCCGGCACGGCCGTGGGCCGCGGCCATGGGACTATGGGAGCCATACGTATCGATCCGACCAGAGGCGACAGGCGCCTCAAGAGACAGGACCCTGCGTGCCCGCGACCCCTTCGAACGTGCCGGAGCCCAGCCGTACCGACCCGGCGCTGATCCGCAATTTCTGCATCATCGCGCACATCGACCACGGCAAGTCGACCCTTGCCGACCGGATGCTCCAGCTCACCGGTGTGGTGGATCAGCGGCAGATGCGCGCCCAATACCTCGACCGGATGGACATCGAGCGCGAGCGCGGCATCACGATCAAGTCCCAGGCCGTCAGGCTGCCCTGGGCGCCCACCGAGGGCGCCGGCCAGGGGAGGACCCACATCCTGAACATGATCGACACCCCGGGGCACGTGGACTTCACCTATGAGGTCTCCCGTTCGCTCGCGGCCTGCGAGGGCACGATCCTGCTGGTCGACGCCGCCCAGGGCATCGAGGCGCAGACCCTGGCCAACCTCTACCTGGCGATGGAGAACGACCTCACCATCGTCCCGGTGCTGAACAAGATCGACCTGCCGGCGGCGCAGCCCGAGAAGTTCTCCGAGGAGCTGGCCAACCTCATCGGCTGCGACCCCTCGGACGTCCTCAGGGTCTCGGCCAAGACCGGCCTCGGCGTCGAGGCGCTGCTGGACCGCGTGGTGGAGACCGTCCCGGCCCCGGTCGGCGTCGCCGACGCGCCCGCCCGCGCGATGATCTTCGACTCGGTGTACGACTCCTACCGCGGTGTCGTCACCTACGTCCGGGTCGTCGACGGCCAGCTCAGCAAGCGCGAGCGGATCAAGATGATGTCCACCGGCGCGACCCACGAGCTGCTGGAGATCGGCACCAACTCGCCCGAGATGCTGCCGGCCGACGGCCTCGGCGTGGGTGAGGTGGGCTACCTGATCACGGGTGTGAAGGACGTCCGCCAGTCCAAGGTGGGTGACACGATCACCCAGCAGGCCAAGGGCGCCACCGAGCCGCTGGGCGGCTACAAGGACCCCAAGCCCATGGTGTTCTCGGGCCTGTATCCGCTGGACGGCTCCGACTACCCGGAGCTGCGGGACGCGCTGGACAAGCTGCAGCTCAACGACGCGGCCCTGGTCTACGAGCCGGAGACCTCGGCGGCCCTCGGATTCGGCTTCCGCGTCGGCTTCCTCGGCCTGCTGCACCTGGACGTGATCCGCGAGCGGCTGGAGCGCGAGTTCGGGCTGGACCTGATCGCGACCGCGCCGAACGTGGTCTACCGGGTGGTGATGGAGGACGGCAAGGAGCACGTCGTCACCAACCCCAGCGAGTTCCCCGAGGGCAAGATCGACGAGGTATACGAGCCGGTGGTCCGGGCGACGATCCTGGCGCCCACGGAGTTCATCGGCGCGATCATGGAGCTCTGCCAGACCCGGCGCGGTTCCCTGCTCGGCATGGACTACCTCTCCGAGGACCGGGTGGAGATCCGCTACACCCTGCCGCTCGCCGAGATCGTCTTCGACTTCTTCGACCAGCTGAAGTCCAAGACGCGCGGCTACGCGTCGCTGGACTACGAGCCCACCGGCGAGCAGTCCTCCAGCCTGGTCAAGGTGGACATCCTGCTGCACGGCGACAAGGTCGACGCGTTCTCCGCGATCACGCACAAGGACAACGCCTACGCCTACGGCGTGCGCCTGGTGGCGAAGCTGCGTGAGCTGATCCCGCGGCAGAGCTTCGAGGTGCCGGTGCAGGCCGCCATCGGTTCGCGGGTCATCGCCCGCGAGACCATCCGCGCCATCCGCAAGGACGTCCTCGCCAAGTGCTACGGCGGCGACATCTCCCGCAAGCGGAAGCTGCTGGAGAAGCAGAAGGAAGGCAAGAAGCGGATGAAGATGGTCGGCTCCGTGGAGGTGCCGCAGGAGGCCTTCATCGCGGTGCTCTCCAGCGACGAGAGCGCGGCCAAGAAGAAGTAGCGGCAGAGGAAGCCGGGGTGCGCGGGCCGGCGGCACGGCCTGGCGCGGCGCGCGGAAAGGGCGCTTGTCCGATCATCGGGCAAGCGCCCTTTCGTATCGGCGGTACGGCATTCGGGTGATTGGCAAAAACCCCGCCCCGCGCGGTTTCTGTCGGGGAGTCCACGACGTTACTCCTTGTGACAGCGGCGAAAGGCGCCGCTGCGGAAGGGGAATGTGAAGTGAAGTACTCGAAGGCCGCGGCCGTCGTCGCCGGTTCCGTGATCGCGCTGGGCGCCGCCGGGGCCGCCGCGTCCCCCGCCTTCGCCAAGGAGGCCCTCCCGCTCGGCAACGGGCCGATGAAGATCCTGGACGCCAAGGACGAGGTCGCCAGGACCGGACTGAAGGCGGTCACCGGCAAGACGGGCGAGCTGCTCGGCGGCGCGGGAAGGGCTGGGGGGAACAAGAACATGATCGGCGGTCTGCCGATCGGCGGTTGAGCGTCGGGCTCCCGGTGGGCCGCCGGTGGGTGACCGGAGCCGTAACCGGAAGGCGGGCTCCCCGGATTCCGGGAGCCCGCCGTTATGTGTATTCGCCATACATGAGGTGGTGGCGGTCGCATCGCGCGGCTACGGCCTCTTACCAAGCGGGCGTCGATTCCCTACCCTGATCACCACTCGGTGGTTACTCACGAGTCACCCAGCAAAGAGGCGGGCCTCCGGAGGTTGTCGTGACCGACACGCAGACTTTGATCGAGAACCGGCCGCCCTCCGTGGCGAACCTGTTCCTGGAGCGCGTCGAGCAGACGCCGGATGCCGAGGCCTACCGCTTCCCGGTGGCGTCGGCGGACGGGGGCGCCGAGTCATGGCGGTCGCTCACCTGGCGGCAGGCCGCGGAGCGGGTGCACGCCGTCGCCGCGGGCCTGATGGACCTCGGCGTACGCCCAGAGGAGCGGGTGGCGATCGCCTCCACCACCCGGGTCGAGTGGATCCTGGCCGACCTCGGGGTGCTCTGCGCCGGTGCGGCGACCACCACCGTCTACCCGACGACCAACGCCGACGAGACGGCCTTCATCCTGGCCGACTCCGGCAGCCGGGTGCTGATCGCCGAGAACGCCGCTCAACTGGCCAAGGTCGCCGGGCGCCGCGCCGAACTGCCCGACCTGGCCCACGTCGTGGTCGTCGACGCCGAAGGCGCCGACGTCGGGGACGACGGCTGGGCGCTGACGCTGACCCAGTTGGAGCAGCGCGGCAAGGTCTACCTGGAGAAGAACTCCGAGGCCGTCCGCAAGGCCGTGGGCGAGATCACCAAGGACCAGCTCGCCACCCTCATCTACACGTCCGGCACGACCGGCCGCCCCAAGGGCGTGCGGCTGCCGCACGACTGCTGGGCGTACATGGCCAGGGCGATCCAGGCGAACGGCCTGCTGCAGGCCGACGACATCCAGTACCTCTGGCTGCCGCTGGCGCACGTCTTCGGCAAGGTGCTCCTCGCCGGGCACATCACCATCGGCCATGTGACCGCGGTCGACGGCCGCGTCGACAAGATCATCGAGAATCTGCCGGTCGTGCAGCCCACCTACATGGCCGCCGTCCCGCGCATCTTCGAGAAGGTCTACAACGGCGTCGCCGCCAAGGCCCGCGCCGGCGGTGCGGCCAAGTACCGGATCTTCAAGTGGGCCGCCGAGGTCGCCCGCGAGTACGCCAAGGTCACCCAGGACAACCGCCGTCGCACCGGCAAGGCGAGCGCCCCCTTCGGCCTGTCCGCCCAGCACGCGGTCGCCGACCGCCTGGTGTACGCCAAGCTCCGCGACGCCTTCGGCGGCAGACTGCGCGCCTGTGTCTCCGGCTCCGCCGCCCTCTCCCCGGAGATCGGCTACTTCTTCTCGGGCGCCGGCATCCACATCCTGGAGGGCTACGGCCTGACCGAGTCCAGCGCCGCCAGTTTCGTCAACCCCGGCGAGGCCTACCGGACCGGCACGGTCGGCAAGCCGCTGCCCGGCACCGAAGTCCGCATCGCCGAGGACGGGGAGATCCTGCTGCGCGGCCCCGGCATCATGGAGGGCTACCACGGGCTGCCCGACAAGACGGTCGAAGTTCTGGAGCCGGACGGCTGGTTCCACACCGGTGACATCGGGGAGCTCTCCGCGGACGGCTACCTCACCATCACCGACCGCAAGAAGGACATCATCAAGAACTCCAACGGCAAGTACATCGCGCCGGCCGCGGTCGAGGGCCAGTTCAAGGCGGCGTGCCCGTTCATCAGCAACGTCCTGGTGATCGGCGCCGACCGCAACTTCTGCACCGCCCTCTTCGCCCTCGACGAGCCCGCGATCCTCGGCTGGGCGCGGGAGAACGGGCTGGAGGGCAAGCCCTACGCGGAGGTCGTCGGCTCCGAGCAGGTGCGGGCCCTGATGGACGGTTACGTGCGGCGGGTCAACGAGGACCTCCAGCGCTGGCAGCAGATCAAGACCTTCCGTGTGCTGCCCCGCGACCTGGACGTGGAGCACGGCGACCTCACGCCGAGCCTGAAGCTCAAGCGGCCGGTCGTGGAGCGGGAGTTCAAGGACCTGATCGACGACATGTACGCCGGCACGCGGGAACACTGAGCGGCGAGCGCCGGGCGGCGCCTCACGCGCGGGCTCGATCGAATTGCGCGGGTTCCACGCCCGCGAGGTCCCGCCGGATCGCCGCCGCCCGCGCCGCCCGCCGCGAGCGGCCGCCGCCCCGCGGGTGCGGTGCGCCGGGACGAAGACCCGGCCGGGCCCGGCACAGGCGCGAGACCCGCGCCGACCGCGCCGGGCCCCGGGCAGGGGGCACCCGCCGAGGCGCGGACCACCCGGACACCGGGCCGACCGTCCAGGGCACCGCACACGCTGCCGGGCGGCCGGCCCGGCGTTCTGCGGGGATGGCGGACAATGGGTCGCATGCCATCCGTACTTCCCGACGGGGAGCCCATGCCCGAGGACGGCGCGCTCCCGCCGACCGCCCTGCGTGACGTGGAAGCCCGCCCGCTGGGGTTCTACCTGCACGTCCCCTACTGCGCCACCCGTTGCGGCTACTGCGACTTCAACACCTACACCGCCGCCGAGCTGCGCGGCACCGGCGGTGTGCTCGCATCCCGGGAGAACTACGCGGACACCCTGATCGACGAGATCCGGCTGGCCCGCAAGGTGCTGGGCGACGACCCGCGCCGGGTCGAGACCGTCTTCGTCGGGGGCGGGACGCCGACCCTGCTGCCGGCCGCGGACCTGGCCCGGATGCTGGGGGCGATCCGGGAGGAGTTCGGCCTCGCGGAGGGCGCGGAGGTCACGACGGAGGCGAACCCGGAGTCGGTGGACCCGGCGTACCTCGAGGAGCTGCGGGCCGGGGGGTACACGCGGATCTCGTTCGGGATGCAGAGCGCCCGCCCGCACGTGCTGCAGGTGCTGGACCGCCGGCACACGCCCGGCCGGCCCGAGCAGTGCGTGGCGGAGGCGCGCGCGGCGGGGTTCGAGCACGTCAACCTGGACCTGATCTACGGCACGCCCGGGGAGTCGGACGACGACTGGCGGGCGTCGCTGGACGCCGCGATCGGCGCGGGGCCGGACCATGTGTCGGCGTACGCGCTGATCGTCGAGGAGGGCACGCAGCTGGCCCGCAGGATCCGGCGCGGCGAGGTGCCGATGACGGACGACGACGTGCACGCGGACCGCTACCTGATCGCGGAGGAGCGTCTGGCGGCGGCCGGCTACGGCTGGTACGAAGTGTCGAACTGGGCGACCTCGCAGGCGGCCCGGTGCCGCCACAACGAGCTGTACTGGACCGGCGCGGACTGGTGGGGCGCCGGCCCGGGCGCGCACAGCCATGTGGGCGGGGTGCGCTGGTGGAACGTGAAGCATCCGGCGGCGTACGCGGCGGCGCTCGCCGAGGGCCGCAGTCCCGGGGCGGGACGTGAGCTGCTGGCGGCGGAGGACCGCCGGGTGGAGCGGATCCTTCTGGAGCTGAGGCTGTCCGACGGGTGCCCGCTCGACGTGCTGGCCCCGGCGGGCGCCGAGGCCGCGGAGCGTGCGGTAGGGGACGGCCTCCTGGAGCCGGGGCCTTACCGCGAGGGCCGTGCCGTCCTCACCCTGCGCGGCCGCCTGCTGGCGGACGCGGTGGTCAGGGACCTGGTCGACTGAGCCCCGGCCTGTCCGCTCACTCGGCGGAGTGAAGCGCTGCGCATCCCGGCAGTGCCTCCCTACGCTGTTCGTAAGACGCCTCCGCGTAAGCGGCGGCGGGAAGCGGAGGGCCACGGAGATGACCGCTGTGGATGATCGCCGGATGACTGACTTCTTCGAGAACCTCCAGGTTCCCGAGGGGGTCAAGGTCGAGCTCCTCAGGGGGGAGATCGTGATGATGGCCGGGCCCGACCTGGTCCACAACGACATCGTCGACGCGGTGATCGACCAGTTCCCCCGCACACGGTGGAGGCGCTTGCAGGCGCAGGACATCGCGATTCCCGGGGAGGCGAGTGAACCCCAGCCGGACCTCGTGGTCCTCGAGCGCGGCGCGGGGCCCTCCTCGGGGCGCCTCTGCCGTCCGAGGCCGTCACCCTGGTCGTCGAAGTCGTCTCCCGGACCAGTGCTCACCGCGACCACGTCGTCAAGCGGTCGATCTACGCCGCCGGGAAAGTGCCCGTCTATCTGATCATCGATCCCCTTGCCGCCGAGTGCGTCGTTCTCACCGAGCCCGTCGGCACCGGCGACCAGGCCGACTACCGGGCCGAGCGGACCTGGAAGTTCGGCGAGACGGTGCGGTTGCCGGTGGTGGACGTCGCGCTCGACACCGCGTCGTTCCAGGTCCTGCCCGGGCTCACTCCGGGGCCGTGACGAAGTCGATCAGTTCCTCCACGCGGCCCAGCAGCTCCGGCTGCAGGTCCTTGTAGGAGTGGACGGCGCCCAGGATGCGCTGCCAGGCGGCGCCGGTGTTCTCCGGCCAGCCCAGGGCCCGGCACACGCCGGTCTTCCAGTCCTGGCCGCGGGGGACGGCCGGCCAGGCGGGGATGCCGAGGGAGGAGGGCTTCACGGCCTCCCAGACGTCGACGAAGGGGTGGCCGACGACCAGGACGTGCTCGCCGGTCACCTCCGCCGCGATGCGGGACTCCTTGCTGCCGGGCACGAGGTGGTCGACGAGCACGCCGAGCCGGGCGTCCGGGCCGGGGGCGAAGGACGCGACGACGCTGGGGAGGTCGTCGACGCCCTCCAGGTACTCGACGACGACGCCCTCGACGCGCAGGTCGTCGCCCCAGACGCGTTCGACCAGTTCCGCGTCGTGCCGGCCCTCGACGTAGATCCGGCCCGCCCGGGCGACCCGGGCGCGGGCGCCGGGGACGGCGATGGAGCCGGAGGCGGTCAGCCGGGGGCCCGCCGCGGGGGCGGCGGCGGAGGGTCGCACGAGGGTGACCACGCGGCCCTCCAGGAGGAATCCGCGGGGCGTCATCGGGAACACGCGGTGCTTGCCGAAGCGGTCCTCCAGGGTGACCGTCGGGCCCTCGGCGGTCTTCTCGCAGCGGACGACCGCGCCGCAGAAGCCGGTGGACACCTCCTCCACCACCAGGTCCCGTTCTGCCGCGACCTCGGGCGCGGGCGCGGCGGGCCGCTTCCACGGCGGGGTGAGGTCGGGGTCGTAGCTGCGGCTGCGCATGCCTGGGATCGTAACCGCGCCGCCGCGCGCTCAGGCGGAGGGGAACCGGGCGGCGAGCGCGTCCCGTTGGGCGCGTACGAAGCGGGCGTCGACGACGGCGCCGTGCCCCGGCACGTACAGCGCGGTCTCGCCGCCCAGCCGCAGCAGTTCGTCCAGGGCCGCGGGCCAGGCCTGCGGGGCGGCGTCGGGCCCGGCCTGGGGCTCACCGGACTCCTCGACGAGGTCGCCGCAGAAGACCACGGCCGGCGTGCCGAGCACGACCACCACCAGGTCGTGCGCGGTGTGTCCGTCGCCTGGGTGGACCAGCAGTACCTGGCGGTCGCCGCCGAGATCGAGCACATAGGAGCCGACCACGAGGTGTCCGGGGTACACCAGGGCCCGCACCGCCTGCGCCGCCTCCTCCTCGTCGACTCCGTGCCCGACGGCGTCGGCGGCCAGGGAGGACCGCTCGCGTTCGAGGTAGGCGCCGAGGGTCATCTCACCGAAGACCTGGACGTCCTCGAAGGCGGCGGTGCCGAAGACGTGGTCGAAGTGGCCGTGGGTGAGTGCGATGTCCGTCACGTCCCGCCCGGTCAGCTCGCGGACCTCCTGGCGCAGGCCGGCGCCCTCGGGGACGGAGGAACCCGTGTCGATCAGCAGCACGCCGTCGTCGCCCACGACGACTCCGACGGTCACGTCGAGGAAGGGCAGCCGCCGCCGTGCGACTCCCGGTGCGAGGTGCTCCCAGCCGCCGGGGGAGCCCGGCGCGGTCGGTGTGGTCTCCACAACGCGACGGTATCCCCGCGACGTGCCCCCGCGCCCGCTACGGTGCCGGTCGGGGGCGTTCCCCGGAACGGACCCGGGGGCGGCCTTGCCGAGGTCTTGCCACCTCGCCTTACACTGACTTGGGGAAAGCTGGCACTCAGGGAAGCGGAGTGCCAGACCGCGGGGGGCGACACGACCCGTACGGTGACCGAGTGACTGGAGGTGCGCGATGCTCAGCGAACGACGGCTGGAGGTGTTGCGCGCCATCGTCCAGGACTATGTGGGCACCGAGGAGCCGGTCGGCTCGAAGGCGCTGACCGAGCGGCACGCCCTCGGAGTGTCCCCGGCCACCGTCCGCAACGACATGGCCGTGCTGGAGGAGGAGGGCTACATCCAGCAGCCCCACACCAGCGCCGGCCGTGTGCCGACCGACAAGGGCTACCGGCTCTTCGTCGACCGGCTCACCAGCGTCAAGCCGCTGTCCGGCGCCGAGCGCCGCGCCATCCAGAACTTCCTGGACGGCGCCGTCGACCTCGACGACGTGGTGGCCCGCACGGTCCGCCTGCTGGCGCAGCTCACCCGGCAGGTCGCGATCGTCCAGTACCCGTCGCTCACCCGCTCGACCGTGCGCCACGTGGAGCTGCTCGCGCTCGCCCCGGCCCGGATCATGCTGGTGCTGATCACGGACACCGGACGGGTGGAGCAGCGGCTGGTCGACGCCCCCGCACCGGTGGGCGAGACCGTGCTGGCCGACCTGCGCGCCCGGCTGAACAGCCGGGTGGTGGGGCGCCGGTTCAGCGACGTCCCGCCGCTGGTGCAGGACCTCCCCGAGGGCTTCGAGCCCGACGACCGGCCGTCCGTGCAGGTGGTCCTCGCCACACTGCTGGAGACCCTGGTCGAGGAGACGGAGGAGCGGATCATGCTCGGTGGCACGGCCAACCTGACCCGCTTCGGGCACGACTTCCCGCTGACGATCCGCCCGGTGCTGGAGGCGCTCGAGGAGCAGATGGTGCTCCTCAGGCTGCTGGGCGAGGCGAAGGACTCGGGTGTGACGGTGAGAATCGGTCACGAGAACTTCCACGAGGGCCTGAACTCCACATCCGTCGTCTCCGTCGGCTACGGTTCGGGCGACGAGGCGGTTGCGAAACTCGGCGTGGTCGGACCGACCCGCATGGACTACCCCGGAACGATGGGAGCGGTACGCGCAGTGGCACGTTACGTCGGACAGATCCTGGCGGAGTCGTAGTGGCCACCGACTATTACGCCGTTCTCGGCGTGCGCCGCGACGCGAGCCCGGACGAGATCAAGAAGGCATTCCGCCGTCTCGCGCGAGAGCTGCACCCGGACGTCAACCCGGACCCGAAGACCCAGGAGCGGTTCAAGGAGATCAACGCCGCTTACGAGGTGCTCTCGGACCCGCAGAAGAAGCAGGTCTACGACCTCGGCGGCGACCCGCTGTCCGCCAACGGCGGCGGGGGCGCGGGCGGGGGCTTCGGCGCCGGCTTCGGCAACTTCAGCGACATCATGGACGCCTTCTTCGGCACGGCGTCCCAGCGCGGCCCGCGCTCGCGCACCCGGCGCGGCCAGGACGCGATGATCCGGCTGGAGATCGAGCTGGACGAGGCGGCCTTCGGTACGACCAAGGACATCCAGGTCGACACGGCCGTCGTCTGCAACACCTGCCACGGCGAGGGCGCCGCTCCGGGCACCTCCGCGCAGACGTGCGACATGTGCCGCGGGCGCGGTGAGGTGTCGCAGGTCACGCGGTCCTTCCTGGGCCAGGTCATGACCTCCCGGCCGTGCCCCCAGTGCCAGGGCTTCGGCACCGTCGTCCCCACCCCGTGCCCGGAGTGCGCGGGGGACGGCCGGATCCGGTCGCGGCGCACGCTGACGGTCAAGATCCCGGCCGGCGTCGACAACGGCACCCGCATCCAGCTCGCGGGCGAGGGCGAGGTCGGCCCGGGCGGCGGCCCCGCCGGCGACCTGTACGTCGAGATCCGCGAGCTGCCGCACCCGGCCTTCCAGCGGCGCGGCGACGACCTGCACTGCACCGTCACCATCCCGATGACGGCCGCGGCGCTGGGCACCAAGGTCCCGTTGGAGACCCTGGACGGGCTCGAGGAGATCGACATTCGGCCCGGGACGCAGTCCGGCCAGTCGATCCCGCTGCACCAGCGCGGCGTCACCCACCTGCGGGGCGGTGGCCGGGGCGACCTCATCGTGCACGTCGAGGTCCAGACCCCGGGCAAGCTCGACCCGGAGCAGGAGGAGCTGCTGCGCCGCCTGGCGAAGCTGCGCGGCGAGGAGCGGCCCATGGGGCAGTTCCAGCCGGGCCAGCAGGGGCTGTTCTCCCGTCTGAAGGACGCGTTCAACGGCCGGTAGGCCCGGTATGGGAGCCCGCGGCCGGGGTGCGCGCCACCCTGGACCGCGGGCCGCCCTGCGCCGTGAAACGATGGGCGCATGGCCGCCCTGATCACCCGCTCTCCGAGGACCGCGCCGTGACCGCACCCGTCTTCGTCGTCGAACCCGGCACGCTCGGCCCGGACCGGATCACGCTCTCCGGTCCCGAGGGGCGGCACGCGGTCTCCGTGCGCCGGCTGCGCGTCGGGGAGGAGATCGTGCTCACCGACGGCCTGGGACGCGGCGCGTACGGCACGGTTGCGGCCGTCGACGGCAAGGACACCCTCGAGGTCGCCGTCGCCGGGCTGCGCGAGGAGGCCGAGCCCCGCCCGCGGATCACCGTCGTCCAGGCGCTGCCCAAGGGCGACCGCGGGGAACTGGCCGTCGAGACCATGACCGAGGTCGGCGTCGACGCCGTCGTGCCGTGGGCCGCCGCGCGCTGCATCACCCAGTGGAAGGGCGAGCGGGGCGCCAAGTCGCTGGCGAAATGGCGGTCCACCGCCCGCGAGGCGGCCAAGCAGGCCCGGCGGCTGAGGGTTCCCGAGGTCGCCGACGTGCTGACGACGCGTCAGTTGGTCGGGTTGCTGTCCGGCGCCGCGTTCGCCGCGGTCCTCCACGAGGAGGGCGCGGAGCCGCTCGCCACCGCCCCGTTGCCGACCGAGGGCGACATCGTGCTCGTCGTCGGCCCCGAGGGCGGGGTCTCCCCGGAGGAGCTCGACGCCTTCGCCGCGGCCGGGGCCAAGCCGTACCGCCTCGGCGCCAGCGTGCTGCGCACCTCCACCGCCGGTGTCGCCGCCACCGCCCTCCTGCTCGGCCGCACCGGACGCTGGGGCTGACGGCGCCGCCGGGGGTATGCCCACGCATGTCCCCCTCCAGGGCCACGAGATCGTAAATCGCTGACCGGCGCAGCGGCAGGTGGTTAATGTGACAACGTGACACAGCCGCAACCTTCGCACCCCGCTTACCTCCGCTTTCCGCATCTGCACGGTGAACTGATCACCTTCACCGCAGAGGACGACGTCTGGGCCGCCCCGCTGGACGGCTCCGGCCGGGCCTGGCGGGTCAGCGCCGACAACATGCCGGTCAACCATCCGCGGTTCTCGCCCGACGGGACGCTCATCGCGTGGACCTCCGCACGGGACGGCGCACCCGAGGTGCACGTCGCGTCCGCCGACGGCGGGCCGTCGAAGCGGCTGACGTACTGGGGCACCCGCACCTCGGTGCGGGGCTGGACCCCGGAAGGCGAGGTGCTGGCCATCAGTACGTACGGGCAGGCGTCGACGCGCCGCAGTTGGGCACGGGCGATCCCGGTCGACGGCGGTCCCGCCTCGACGCTGCCGTACGGGCCGGTCGGAGGCGTCGCCCACGGTCCGGACGGAGCGGTGCTGCTGCTGTCGGCCACGATGGGCCGTGAGGCGGCGGCCTGGAAGCGCTACCGGGGCGGTACCGCGGGCAAGTTGTGGATCGACCGCACCGGTGACGGGGAGTTCGAGCGGATCCACGCCGAGCTGGACGGCAACCTGGAGTGCCCGATGTGGGTGGGGGGCAGGATCGCCTTCCTCTCCGACCACGAGGGTGTCGGCGCGGTCTACTCCAGCCTTCCCGACGGCGGCGACCTGCGCCGCCACACCGCCGTGGCGGACGGCGGCTTCTACGCGCGGCAGGCCGCCACCGACGGCGCCCGCGTCATCTACAGCAGCGCGGGCCGGCTGTTCCTGCTGGACGACCTCGACGGAGCGCGGGCCCGCCCCGTCGAGGTGCGCCTCGGCGGCCAGCGCGCCGATCTCCAGCCGCACCCGATCCACGCGGCCCACCACCTCGGCGACGCGCGCCCCGACCACACCGGCCGCGGCAGCGCGGTGGAGATCCGCGGCACCACGCACTGGGTCACCCACCGCGGCGGCCCTGCGCGGGCCTTGTCCGCCGAGCCGGGGGTGCGTACGCGGCTGCCCCGGGTGTTCGGCGGCGAGGGTGACCAGCAGGTCGTCTGGGTCACCGACGCCGAGGGCGAGGACGCGCTCGAGATCGCTCCCGCGGCGGGCACCGGCACAACCGCGCCCCGCCGGCTGGCCGCGGGGCGGCTCGGCCGGGTACTGGCCATGGCCGTCTCCCCGGACGGCCACCGGATCGCCGTCGCCTCGCACGACGGGCGGGTGCTGCTCGTCGAGGCGCAGACCGGTGAGGTCCGCACCGTCGTGGAGGGCGAGCACGGCCACGCCACCGGCCTCGCCTTCTCGCCCGACTCGGCCTGGCTGGCCTGGTCGCACGCCGGACCCGACCCGCTGCGCCAGCTCAAGCTCGCCTCCACCGCCGACCTCACCGTCATCGACGCCACCCCGCTGCGCTTCCGGGACTTCTCGCCGGCCTTCACCGCCGACGGCAAGCACCTGGCGTTCCTCTCCGAGCGCTCCTTCGACCCCGTCTACGACGAGCACGTCTTCGACATGGCCTTCCTGGGCGCCTGCCGCCCCCACCTGATCACCCTGGCCGCCACCACGCCCTCGCCCTTCGGCCCGCAGCGCCACGGGCGGCCGGTCGACTCCTCCGCCGAGGACAAGGACGGCGACGACCGCGGCCCGGACGAGGGAGCGAAGGACTCCCGCAAGGAGGACCGCGAGGACCGGCCCCGGACCCCGGCCACCAAGGTGGACACCGAGGGCCTGGGCGACCGCATCGTGGCCTTCCCGGTCGAGGCGTCCCGCTACTCCACGCTGCGCACGGCCAAGGACGGCGTCCTGTGGCTGCGCCACCCCGTACGCGGGGTCCTGGGCGCGAGCCTGGCCTCGCCCGACGCCGAGGCGCCGTCCACGGCGCTGGAGCGCTACGACCTCAGGCAGCTGCGCGTGGAGGAGATCGCCGACGACGCCGACGACTACGCCGTCAGCGGCGACGGCAGCAAGGTGCTGGTGACGTCCGGCAACCGGCTGCGGGTGGCCGCGGCCGACCGCAAGTCGACGCCGTCCGACGACGAGACCGACGGCAACGTCACCGTCGACCTCTCGCGGGTCCGCGTCACGGTGGACCCGCAGGCCGAGTGGCGCCAGATGTACGACGAGTCCCACCGCCTGATGCGGGACAACTTCTGGCGCGCCGACATGGGCGGCGTCGACTGGGACGGGGTGCGCGAGCGCTACCGGCCCGTCCTGGAGCGGGTCGCCACCCACGACGACCTCGTCGACCTGCTCTGGGAGGTGGCGGGAGAGCTCGGCACCTCGCACGCCTACGTCACCCCGCCCGGCGGCCGCGGCGACGCGCTGAACCGCCAGGGCCTGCTCGGCGCTGACCTCGCCCGAGGCGTGGACGGCGTCTGGCGCGTGGAGCAGGTCCTCCCCTCGGAGACCTCCGACCCGCGGGCCGGCTCGCCGCTGGCCGCGCCAGGTGTGGCGGTCCGGGCGGGCGACGCCATCCTCGCCGTGGACGGACGGCCCGTCGACCCGCTCGCCGGCCCCGGTCCGCTGCTGCTCGGCACCGTGGGCAAGCCCGTCGAGCTCACCGTCGGACCGGCCGACGGCGGTGCGGCGCGCCATGTCGTCGTCGTGCCCATCGAGGACGAGGAGCCGCTGCGCTACCACGACTGGGTCGCCGGGCGCCGGGCGTACGTGCGCGAGCTCTCCGGCGGCCGGCTGGGGTACCTGCACGTGCCCGACATGGTCGGCTCCGGCTGGGCGCAGCTCCACCGCGACCTGCGGGTGGAAGTCGTCCGGGAGGGGCTGGTCGTGGACGTGCGGGAGAACCGCGGCGGCCACACCTCGCAGCTGGTCGTGGAGAAGCTGGCCCGGCGGATCGTGGGCTGGGACCTGCCGCGCGGGCTGCCCGCCTTCAGCTACCCGCTGGACGCGCCGCGCGGGCCCGTCGTGGCCGTCGCCAACGAGTTCTCGGGCTCGGACGGCGACATCGTCAACGCGGCGATCAAGGCGCTGGGGATCGGGCCCGTGGTGGGCACCAGGACGTGGGGCGGCGTCATCGGCATCGACTCCCGCTACCACCTCGTCGACGGCACGCTGGTCACCCAGCCGAAGTACGCCACCTGGTTGGAGGGCGTGGGCTGGGACGTGGAGAACCACGGAGTCGACCCCGACGTCGAGGTCGTCCACACCCCGCAGGACTCGGCCGCGGGTCGCGACCCGCAGCTCGACGAGGCCGTCCGGCTCGCCCTGGAGGCGCTGGAGGCCAACCCGGCCCGTACCGCGCCCCCGCTGCCGTAGCAGCGGGAGCGGGGCCCGGCGCGACCGGGCCCCGTGGCGACGCGCCGCCGCGGGGCGCCCCGGTAGCATGCGGGACGGACCGATCAACCCTGGACGGAGGCGTCAGGTGGCGGGAGAACCGCAGGCGGACTGCCTGTTCTGCAAGATCGTCGCGGGAGACGTGCCCGCGACCGTCGTGCGGGAGACCGAGACGACCGTCGCGTTCCGCGACATCAACCCCCAGGCGCCGACGCACGTCCTGGTCATCCCCAAGGCGCACTACCCGGACGCCGCCTCGCTGGCCGCCCAGGCGCCCCAGCTCGCCGCGGACGTGCTGCGGGAGGCCGGGGAGGTCGCCGCCGGGGACAAGGTGGACGGCAGGGGCTACCGGATCGTCTTCAACACCGGCGCGGGGGCTGGCCAGACGGTCTTCCACGCCCACGCCCATGTGCTGGGCGGCCGCGGCCTCGAGTGGCCGCCCGGGTAACCGACGGTGTCCGCACGTGAATTGGTCGTGCTCGGCACGGCCAGCCAGGTCCCGACCCGGCACCGCAACCACAACGGCTACTTCCTGCGCTGGGACGCCGAGGGCATCCTCTTCGACCCGGGGGAGGGCACGCAGCGGCAGATGCTGCGGGCCGGTGTGGCGGCGCATGACCTGACCAGGCTGTGTGTGACCCACTTCCACGGGGACCACAGCCTGGGCGTCGCCGGGGTGATCCAGCGGATCAACCTCGACCGCGTCCCGCACCCGGTGACGGCCCACTACCCCGAGTCCGGCCGCCGCTTCTTCGACCGGCTGCGCTATGCCACCGCCTACCGGGAGACCGTGCGGCTGCGCGAGGAACCGGTGGCGGGCGAGGCGGCGATGCTGGTCGACTCCGATGCCTTCCGGCTGGAGGCACGCCGGCTGTCGCACCCGGTGGAGGCGTACGGCTACCGACTGGTCGAGCCCGACGGGCGCCGCATGCTGCCGGAGCGCCTCGCGGCACGCGGTATCACCGGCCCGGCGGTGGGCCGGCTGCAACGCGAGGGCGAGGTGGACGGCGTGACGCTCGCCGAGGTGAGCGAGACGCGCCCGGGACAGCGCTTCGCCTTCGTGATGGACACCCGGCTGTGCGAGGCGGTGTACGCCCTCGCCGAAGGCTGCGACCTGCTGGTCATGGAGTCGACCTTCCTGGACGAGGACGCCGCGCTGGCCGAGGAGCACGGCCACCTGACGGCCGGCCAGGCCGCGCGGGTGGCGGCGGAGTCCGGCGTGCGGCACCTGGTGCTCACGCACTTCTCGCAGCGCTACACCGACCCGGCGGACTTCGAGCGCCAGGCGCGGGACGCGGGGTTCGAGGGCGAACTGACCGTCGCCCAGGACCTCGGCCGGGTCGCCGTGCCTAAGCGCCGCCACACTTAGAATTTCATCTCATTCGGCTGGTTCGGCAGTCTGCGGTCGTGGGGATCGAGAGGTCGACTGTTCACCTGGGCTTCGGACGGCCTCTCCTCGCTGGCTGCCTTCTGCAGGGGGCCGGAACTGGCTGAGCGTGCGCGATCGCACAAGGGGAACACGTGCGCTCGTGATCGTCAGGTTCGCCCCGGCTGTTGACGGTGAGCGCGTTGGCCTGGTGCGCGTCGCCGGTGGCGTGCACCAGAGCACGTACCCCGGCGGACAGTTGGCGTGGCGCGGGCCCCCCCTCCCGTGCGGGTGAGGGGGGCCGCACCTCTTCTGTGGCGGGTCAGCCCCATGCCGGCAGTGCCTCAGAACCGGCGTTTCTCCCTTTACTTGTCGTACCTTATGTGCTTTTTGGGCAGATTTCGAGGGGTTGTGGTGTTTCAGTTCTGATGAGGAGTTTGACTCGGTGTTCGAGTGTGTCGGCGATGCCTTGGGCGATTGTCAGCCAGACGGGGAGTCCTTCGGTGCGGGCGGTCAGCAGGATGTCGGTGTCGGTCAGGCCCCAGCCTGCTGGGTGGCCGATGGTGTGCTGGATCTGACGGGTGGCCTGTTGAGTGGCGTTGTTGATGGTTTCGGTGACGGAGGTGTCTGTTATGGGCTGTTCGAGTCGGATGGCGTCGGCTGGGGTCAGGCCGGTGATGTCTGGCGCGGTGAACCGGGCTGGATGCTTGGCGGACCGAGCTGAATGACCCGCGAGGGCACGCGAGACTCGCGCCTCAGGCCCGCCTGGCTCATCCACGGTGGGCCGGGGTCCGTCGAGGTATGAGGGGGGTGGTGCTGCTGACCGTGTCAGCTTGTCGTTGTCCTGTGGGTTGGCTTCTGGCTGAGCGGGGTGGGTATCGGTC
>NZ_JBYIQP010000032.1:0-68165 GCF_057707665.1 Actinacidiphila sp. bgisy167
CCGGCGTCGCGGGTCGATGGCTCTCGCCTGGCGGCGTTGTCGTCGGTCGCCGCAGCTCCGCTGCGTCTCCCTTCTCCGCCTTGCCAAACTCGGCCCTCGACCCGCTCCTTTCTCCACCCCGCCTATCCGCGCAGACCTCTTAGCTGTCGTGAGCAGCGAGCCTCTCGGTCGCCCGCGTCGGCAACCCCCCGCCACGCAGCTGCCGCAACGTCCCCGTGCCCGCGAGACTCCGGGCCCCCCAGAGGGGTCGCGAGCCCGCCCGGCACACCGGTCACCCAGGAGTAGCCGCGCACATCCGTGCGGGACTCGCACAGGGCTGTGCGCGGGCCCGGCGCAGGGCGGTATCCAGGCGATGCGTGGAAGTCCCGATGCCCCGCACGTGCGAAGGACGGGTCCTGTCGCCCAGTTCGGTGACCAGGAAGTCCGTGAACCGGGCGCACAGTTGCGGGTCGGCCGTCCGTTCCGCAGCCCGCGGCGCGACGTACGCGCCCTCCAGGTCGGGTCCGAGCAGGTTCCTCGACCGGTGCGGCGGTGAACGGCGCGAGCTGCGAGGTCGGGCTGAGGCCGGCGCGGGGTTGCACGGTCCTGGCTGCCGTGATGACAGCGGGACCCCGGATGCCCCCGTCGCGGGCCGCGGCTGGTCATCGAGAGACGTCTCCGACTGGCTCCGCCCGTCAGGCCGGGCGCACTATGGAGACAAGAACACTACTGTCCAGTCGCGGAGGTGAACCGCGATGACCGTGCCCGCCCACCGCCGGCCCGGCCGGCTCATGGAAGGGTTTCCCGCCCTCGGCTGGGGCGAGCCGATGGCATCCGAGTTCGACGAACTCTTCAGCCGCATGAACGAGCTGCTGGCCTCGGCCGCCGCGACCGGCCCAGGCGCCTCGTCGCCCCTTGCGGACATGCACGAGACCGAAGACGCCTATGTGATCGAGGCCGAGCTGCCCGGCATCACGCGCGAGGACATCGACGTCGAGGTGGACGACCAGCACCTGCGCATCACCGGGGAGTACAAGAAGCGCGAACGCGAAGGCATTTTGCGCCGCAGCACCCGGCGGACCGGACGCTTCGAGTACCGTGCCCTGCTGCCCACCAGCGTCAACGCCGAGGAGGTCAAGGCTCAGTTGGCGGACGGCGTTCTGACCGTCACCGTACCCAAGTCCCAGAGCGCCAAGCCCCGGCACGTCGAGATCACCGGAGGCTGACGGGCGCCCCGTCCCACCTGGCGCCCCGGTCACGGCCCGGCGTGGCCGACGTCCCCGGACGGGGGTAGAACGCGTCGTCCGCGGCCGCGGACGAGCGGCGCTGAGAGACTGCGCTCGGCGCCGCACCATCGGCGCGGCCCGTCTTCGCGCGATGTGACCGCCACCAGCCGCACCGACGCCGCGCACGCGTCTGATCACGGCGGCCGGCGGCGGTCTCATCCGGCGAAGACAGGAGGACCGGAAGCATGCAGAAGCTCTCGCTCGACGCGCTCGCCCGCGAGCACCTGGAACACGCCGCAGCCGCCTCCTCGGGGCGCAGCGCGGCCACGGTCTACGGCGGTCAGGAACACTCCCTGCGCCAGACACTCCTCGCGCTGACCGCCGGCGCCGCCCTCGCCGAACACGAGAACCCCGGCGAGGCCACCCTGCTGGTGTTGCGCGGACGTGTGCGGCTGACCAGCGGCGACGCTTCTTGGGAGGGGCGGAACGGTGACCTGATCAGCGTCCCCGAGGCCCGCCACAGTCTGCAGGCCGTCGAAGACGCGGCGGTGCTCCTCACGGTCGCCGAACGCGGCTGACGCCGGGTCGCTCAGCAACAGGTCGGCGGGCCGGACGAGGCCGTGTCCGTGACGTTCCGTCAGCCGGAGTCCGAGGACATGCGCGGCAGGCTCCGCTCGCCTCATCGAACACCGCCCGCGGCTGCCCTGACGGAGGGGGCGTTACTCTGCGTGGGTGACAACGCGATCGAACACCCCGGCGGGCTGGTACCAGGACCCGCACGGCACGCACGACCTGTTGCGCTACTGGGACGGATTCCGGTGGACGGAACACACCCACCCGGGCGGCGCCCAGGTCCCGCCGCAGGCCACGGCGAGCCCCTGGGAGCTCGGCGTCGACGGCGCCCCCGACCCCTCGCGCGTCCAGCGCCAGGTGCAGCAGCAGGCGGGCGTGGCCCCCACCGGCCACGGCGGGGGGACACTCTTCAGCGAGCCTGTGCTGGTCGTCAACCAGAAGGCCAAGCTCATCGAGCTGAACAACGAGTACAGCGTCTTCGACCAGCAGGGGCGCCAGCTCGGCTCCGTCGTCCAGGTCGGCCAGAGCACCGCGCGCAAGGTGCTGCGGTTCGTCTCGAGCGTCGACCAGTTCCTGTCGGTGCGCCTGGAGGTCCGCGACGCGCACGGTCGGCCGCAACTGCTGCTGACGCGCCCCGCGAAGTTCATCAAGTCGAAGGTGATCGTGCAGCGCGCCGACGGCACGACGCTGGGCGAGATCGTCCAGCAGAACGCCATCGGAAAAATCAACTTCTCCTTCGAGGTGAACGGCCAGAAGATCGGCGCCATCAAAGCCGAGAACTGGCGCGCCTGGAACTTCGCCGTCGTCGACCACACCGGCGCCGAGGTCGCCCGGATCACCAAGACGTGGGAGGGCTTGGCGAAGACGATGTTCACCACGGCCGACAACTACGTCCTGAAGATCCACCGACCGCTGGCCGAACCCCTGCTGAGCATGGTCGTCGCCTCCGCGCTCACCGTGGACACCGCTCTCAAACAGGACTCGCGCGGCCTCGGCTGAGCGGAACACGCATACGGTGCCGGAGTGGCGCGGACCCGGCGCCGTATCAGGACAGAACCGGACAGGTGACGCCTGCGACGGCCCCGCCCGAACAACCGACCGCGCAAAGGCACTAGCATGCCTCGCCATGAGCACTGCCGAAGGCCCCGCAGCCGGCCTGCCCGTTCGTATGCCCCGCCCCCGCCAGCCCGGACGGCACCGGCGGCCGGAGCCGCTGACCGCGCCCGAGGGCGCCCCCGCGCTGGTCCTCGCCGTGCCCGGTACCCCTTCCTCCGCGATACGGAGTCTGGCGGAGGAGATCGTCAGCATCGCCCGTATCGAGCTGTCCGGTCTCGACCCGCGCATCGGCTACGTCGACGGCGACGGCGAGGAGTTCCCGACGCTCGAATCGGTGCTGGCCCAGGCTGCCTCCGAGCGCGGCGACGAGGCTCCCGCGGCCGTGGTGGTCCCGCTGCTGGCCGGCCCCGAGGCCTCGGTGATGCGCCGCGTGCGCCAGGCGGTGGCGGACAGCCGTGCCGCGGCCGAGGTGACCGACGTGCTCGGCCCTCACCCGCTGCTCGCCGAGGCGCTGCACGTGCGCCTCTCGGAGGCCGGCCTGGCACGCGCCGACCGCGCCCGCCTGTTCACGGTCGCCACGGCCGCCGACGGCATCATCCTGGCCACCGTCGGCGGCGAGGAAGCCGTCCAGGCCGCGGGCGTGACGGGGCTGCTGCTGGCCGCGCGCCTCGCGGTGCCGGTGCTGGCCGCCGCGCTGGACATCGAGGGCTCGGTCGCCGCGGCCGCCGAGCAGTTGCGTTCCTCCGGCTCGACCACTCTGGCGCTCGCGCCGTACGTGATCGGTCCAGAGGTCGCCCCCGAGGTCCTGCACGACGCCGCCAAGGAGGCCGACTGCTCCTCTGCCGACGCGCTGGGCCCCTACCCGGCCATCGGCAAGCTGCTCGTGACCACCTACACGGCGGCCCTCGGCGTGGCCCAACCGGTGCAGGGTGCTCCGCTGGTCTGAGCCCGCGGAGCGTCAGACGCTCGACGACGGCGGGCTGGCGACCGCCCGGGATTCCGGGGCGGCCGCCAGCCCGCCGTCGCGCGTACGAGGCAGCTGTCGTCAGCCGAAGAGCACACAGGACGCGGCCGGTACGGCCACCGACCCCGCGAGCGTGGGTGTGCCGGTGGCCGGGTCCACGTCGAACCAGCTGACGTCGCCCGATCGCTCATTGGCCGCGTAGAGCCGCTTCCCCGCGGGGTCGAGCGTCAGGTGGCGCGGCCACTCGCCGCCGCAGGGCACGGTCTCCAGCAGCTCCAGCCGGTCTCCGCTCCCGTCGACGGAGAGCACGGCGATGCTGTCGTGACCGCGGTTGGCGGCCCAGGCGAACCGGCCGTCGGCGGAGACGACCAGCTCGGAGGGGTAGTTCGGGCCTGAGGCGCCGGCGGGCAGCACGGAGACCTCGGCGACGGGCGTCAGCCGGCCGATCCGGGCGTCCCAGTGGCACACCGTCACCACGGAGTCCAGCTCGTTCATGACGTAGGCGCGGTCGCCGCGGGGGTGGAAGGCGAGGTGGCGCGGTCCGGTGCCGGAGCGCAGACCCATCTCGCGCTCCACCTCCAGCTCCCCGCTGTCCGCGTCGAGTGCGCAGACCCGCACGGAGTCCGTACCGAGGTCCACGCTGAGAACCCAGCGCCCGGAGGGGTCGGGCAGCACCATGTGGGCGTGCGGTCCCTCCTGGCGCTCCGGGTTCGGTCCGTCGCCCTCGTGCTGCAGGATGTGGCGCGGCGCCCCGAGCGCGCCGCCGTCCCCGAGCGGCAGCACGCTCACGGTGCCGGAGGCGTAGTTGGCGGTGAGCAGGTGGCCCTGGTGCAGGCACAGATGCGTCGGGGAGGCACCGCGCACCGGCACGGTGGCGCCCAGCAGTTCGGGGCGGGCGGGGTCGGCCAGCGAGAACACGGCAGCGCCGCCGTCCTCGGCCTCACTGACGGTGTAGAGCAGGCCGCGGTCCTTGGAGAGCGCGAGGAAGGAGGGGTCCCCCACCGAGGAGTCGGCGCCCAGCAGCGTCAGCGCTCCAGAGTCGGGGTCGACGGCGGCGGTGGTCAGTCCCTTGCCGCCCGCCGAAGTGAACGACCCGATGTAAACGTGCCCGGCCACTGCCGTACCTCTTCCGCAGGTTGTCTGTACGGCGGCTGAGAGTAACGCAGTGGCCGGAAACCGATCCCGCTGCCCCCGTCACACCAGCGCCTCGCCGCGGGAGAGGGCGAGTGACTCGGGGTGGTGGACATAGGCGGGCGTCAGGTCGCCGGTGTCGTAGTAGCGGTGGAAGACACCCGTGGCCGAGCCCGAGATGGGCGGCACGATCCACGACCAGTCGGCGGGCACCGACCGGCCCTTGCGCTCCTCCCGCTCGATGTGGGAGAGGAAGCGGCGGGATTCGGTGTGGTGGTCCGTGATGCTGACGCCGGCGCGGTCGAAGGAGTGCAGGACGGCGCGGTTGAGCTCGACCAGGGCGCGGTCGCGCCAGAGCGAGCGGTCGCTCGTGGTGTCCAGGCCGAGCCGCTCGGCGAAGCGCGGCAGGAGGTCGTAGCGATCGGTGTCGGCGAGGTTGCGGGCGCCTATCTCGGTGCCCATGTACCAGCCGTTGAAGGGTGCCGCCGGGTAGCAGACGCCGCCGATCTCCAGGCACATGGAGGACACGGCCGGGACGGCGTGCCAGCGCAGGCCCCACTCCGCCAGCCAGTCGAACTCCGGGTGCCCGATGGGCACCTCGAGCGCCGCGTCGGCCGGCAGCGGGAAGTGGCGCGGCGGCTCGGACCCGCCCTGCACGATCAGCGGCAGGACGTCGAAGGGTGTGCCGGGGCCGCCGGGCCAGCCGAGTTTCCGCGCCGCCTCGGTGATGCCGGTGTTGCCGGGGTCGCCGAGCACTCCGCCGTCGGGCCGGGAGTAGCCGGCGTAACGGATGAGCTGGTCGTTCCAGATCCTCGGGCCGGGGCGCTCCGGGGTGTCCGGGGCGAAGACGGTGATCACCGGGCGGATGCGCCCGCCGTTGGTCGCGACCTTCAGATGGGCGGCGGCCTCCCGGGCCACCCCGTGTGCGGTCGCGATGTGGCGGCGGTCGCGGACCTGCAGGGAGTTCCAGTACAGGCGTCCTATGCAGCGGTTGCTGTTGCGCCAGGCGACGCGCGCGCCGAAGACGAGTTCCTCGCCGGTGTGCCGGTAGGTGCCCGTCTCGTCGATCTCATCGAGCACCGCGGCCAGCCGTCGCCGCGGGTCGCGGTCGCCGCCGGGTAGTTCGCGGTGGTACTGCAGGATGAAGTCCGTGGCCAGGGCGCGGACGTCCACGTCCTTGTGCCGGACGGCCGGGGCGCCGTCCCGCCCGGCCGCGCCGCCGACGGGGCAGGCGGACACCGCGTCCTGCGGGCGCCAGGCGTCGGCGCCCTCCTCCACCGGCTGCGGGTGCCCGGCCGGGCACCCGGCCAGCGGCTCCGGGCCGTCCATCCGCGCATGCTCCGACGCGGGCGAGACCCGGCCCGGTCCGGCGTGGCGTTCGTTCTTTCCCTCGGTACGGCGCAGAAACCTCAGCACGCCTGGCACCCCCCAAGACCGTCCTGCGCGGAGCGTTTCCTCACGGTCCGCGGGTACGGCACGAGACTGGAATCGGTATGACCGCTGTCCGGAGTCAGTCATCCTGGCACGCGCCGCCGAACGGATCGCCGCATCAGATGAATTGACGACATCCCGCCCTGCGTCGGACACAGCCGGTCATGGCTCGACCGCTACCGGTCTCGATCGATCCGAGGGTGTGCATGAATCCGGCAGGACCGCAAGCCGTCACCGATCGTGCGGTCTGCGCCGCGGCGCGGCACTGAAAGGCGGCGGCGCCCGGGTACGGGTGGGACCCGCGACCCCGCGCCCTCTGCCGTGGCCGCCCCAAACGCCTGGGCGCCGCTCCGCCCCCGCCGCGTGCAGCGGCACGAACAGTGGGCCCTCGGCTTCGACGCCGCGGACACGCACGGTGGGGCACACAGGACAGGCACAGGCATCGGGAGGCGACGACGCGACGCCCTCAGGGCGAGTCCTGCGGTGGCGCGAGACCGCCGAGCGCGAAGGGGGCAGGCAAGGCCGGCAGAACAGGGCCGCAGCTGCCAGGGCCGCTACCCATGCCGAAACACTTGTTCGGCGTATATTTGAGAGGAAAGCCGTCTCTATAGACGCGAAATGGCCGAACCCACCTTTAATAACGCCTGACGAACCAACTCACCGGATCCGCCCCAGGAGGGGCTCGAGTCGTATCCGACCCGTCCGGAGGAGGACGCGATGAGGGACGTGGCGCACCAGCGGGACGTGGACCGTCCCGCAACCATCGAGCGTGTCGTGACACTCGACGTCAACGGCCGGACCTACACCCTGCGCCTGGACACCCGGGTCACACTCCTGGACGCCCTGCGGGACCGGCTCGGCCTGACGGGCACCAAGAAGGGCTGCGACCAGGGAGCCTGCGGAGCGTGCACGGTGCACCTCGACGGCAGGAGGGTGCTCTCCTGTCTGACGCTGGCCGCACAGGCCGAGGGCCAGGCGATCACCACCATCGAGGGCGTCACCGGCACCGACGGACCGCACCCGGTGCAACAGGCCTTCATGGATCACGACGGCTTCCAGTGCGGCTTCTGCACCCCTGGGCAGATCATGTCGGCGGTGGCGCTGATGACCGAGGGCCGGGCCGGCTCCGACGAGGAGATCCGCGAGTTCATGAGCGGCAACCTGTGCCGCTGCGGCGCCTATCCCAACATCGTGGCCGCGATCCGCGAGGCCGCGTCCGGTGGAGGTCACGATGCGCGCGTTTGAGTATGTACGGGCCACCGACACCCAGGAGGTCGTGCGGAAGCTGGCGGAGGACCCTTCGGCGT
Organism: Actinacidiphila sp. bgisy167; assembly: GCF_057707665.1. Lineage (NCBI taxonomy): Bacteria > Bacillati > Actinomycetota > Actinomycetes > Kitasatosporales > Streptomycetaceae > Actinacidiphila > Actinacidiphila sp. bgisy167. Next base: position 7,668 of record NZ_JBYIQP010000032.1, read on the forward strand.
CCTGCCTCGCGGGCGGCACGACCCAGCTGGACCTGATGAAGGACGGGGTGCTCGAGCCGCCGACGCTGATCGACATCACCCGGCTCCCCCTGCACGGCATCGAGCGGCGCGGCGAGGCGCTCCACGTGGGGGCGCTGGCCACGATGGAGGAGCTGGCCGCCGACGCCACGGTCGCCGAACGGCTGCCGGTGGTGCGCGAGTCCCTCCTGATGGGCGCCTCGGTGCAGTTGCGCAACATGGCGACCATCGGCGGCAACCTGCTGCAGCGCACCCGCTGCCGCTACTTCCGCGATCCCACGGTGCTCGAGTGCAACAAGCGCGCGCCGGGCACAGGATGTGCGGCCGTGCTGGGCGCGGCCAGGATGCACGCCGTGCTGGGCGCGAACGAGAACTGCATCGCGCTGCACGCCTCCGACCTCGCCGTCGCCTTGGTGGCGCTCGACGCCGTCGTCCACATCCACGGCCCGTCCGGCCGGCGCAGCGTCCCGCTGACGGACTTCTACATCACCGCCGACGAGAGCCCCGAGCGGGAGAACGTCCTAGAGCACGCCGAGCTGATCACCGAGGTGGAGATCCCGCTCCCGCCGCCGTCCGCCCGTTCGGGCTACCTCAAGGTCCGCGACCGGATGTCGTACGAGTTCGCGCTGACCTCGGCCGCCGTGGTGCTCGTCATCGAGGAGGGCACGATCCGTCAGGCCCGGATCGGACTGGGCGGGGTGGGCACGAAGCCCTGGCGGGCGTACGAGGCCGAGCATGTGCTGACCGGCGCGCCCGCCACGTCGGCCACCTTCCGGGACGCGTCCGAGGCGACGATGCGCGACGCCTGGACGGTGCCCGGCACGGCGTTCAAGGTGCCGCTGGCCCGCCGGACCCTCGTTCGCGAGCTGCAGACAGTGTCAGGAGTGACGGCATGAGCACCGTCGAGAGCAGGCCCCTGGTCGGCGCGGGCGTCAACCGGGTCGAGGGACCGCGCAAGGTCACCGGCGCCGCCCCCTACCCCATGGATTTCAGCGTGCCCGGCCAGGCGTACGGCGCCCTGGTGCAGAGCACCGTCGCCGCGGGCCGGATCGTCCGCATGGACACCGCGGAGGCCGAAGGCTCACCAGGCGTGATCTCGGTGCTCACGCACGAGAACGCCCCGCGGGTCGGCACCGGCCCCACGACGGTGCTGGGCGAGGCCCCGCCCGCCCCGCTGCGCGACGACCGGGTGATCCACCACGGGCAGCACATCGCCTTCGTGGTGGCCGAGACGCCGGAACAGGCCGCCGCCGCGGCACGGCTGGTGCACGCGGAGTACGAGGCCACCGAGCCGCTGCTGGACCTGCAGGACCCGCGGGCGCAGCACCTGGTGGACCCGTGGGAGATGGACCACTCGCGGGGCGACGCAGGCGCCGCTCTGGAGACCGCCGACGTCGTCGTGCGCGGTACGTACGTCACGGCCGACAACACCAACAACCCGCTCGGGCTCTTCGCCACGCTGGCCGCGTGGGAGGAGGACACCCTCACCGTCCACGACACCAGCCAGTGGCCGTCGATGGTGCGCACCACCCTAGCCATGGTCTTCGGTATCCCCGAGAGCTCGGTGCGCGTACTCGTGCCCTATGTGGGCGGCGGCTTCGGCGCCGGACTGCGGGCGTGGCCGCACGTGATCCTCACCGCCATGGCGGCCCGCGCCGCCAAGCGCCCGGTGAAGCTCGTGCTGACCCGGCCGCAGATGTTCACCTCCGTCGGGCACCGTCCGAGCGGGGTCCAGTGGATCGGCGTGGGCGCGTCGCGCGACGGCGAACTGGTCGCCCTCGACCACCGCAGCCTCAGCTCGCTCAGCATGGAGGACAACGACTTCGAGCCGTTCTCCCACGGCACCTCCTACGCCTACCGGTGTCCGAACGTGATCACCCGGGACGAGCAGGCCAAGCTCAACATCGCGGTGCCGACGTCGATGCGCGCCCCCGCGGAGGCGCAGGGCAGCTTCGCGCTGGAGTCGGCCCTCGACGAGCTGGCGTACGCCTTGCGCATGGACCCGCTCGAACTGCGGATCCGCAACCACACCGAGGTCGACCCGCGCAACGGGCTGCCCTGGTCCAGCAAGGCGCTCCTGGAGTGCTACGAGGCCGGCGCGCGGCGCTTCGGCTGGTCGGAGCGGAACCCGGAGCCGCGGTCCATGCGCGAGGGGAACTGGCTCGTCGGCTACGGCATGGCGAGCGCGATGTTCCCGTACTTCGCCACGCCGTGCATGGCCGAGGCCACTGTCAACCGCGACGGCAGCGCGTTCGTGCGCAGTGCGGCGACCGACATCGGCACCGGCACGTACACCGTGATGGCGCAGCTGTCCGCCCAGGAACTGGGCCTGCCCCTGGAGAAGGTCCGCTTCGACCTGGGGGACTCCGACATGCCCGACTCGATGATGGCGGGCGGCTCAGGGCTGACCGGCGCGCTCGGCAACGCCGTGCACGACGCCTGCCGCAGGCTGATGGGGCTGTTCGCGGACCTGGCGCGAGGGGACGCCGACTCCCCGCTGCGGGGCGCCTCCCCCGCGGACGTCGAGGTCTCCGGGGGCCGGGTCCACCTCGTCGGCCGCCCGGACCGCGGGGAGTCGTACGCCGACATCCTGTCCCGGCACGAGATTCCCCAGCTCACGGCGACCGGCAGCAGCACGCCCCCGGACCCGGACGAGATCGGCATGTCCTTGGCCGGGGCCTACGGCGCGAAGTTCGTGGAGGTGCGCGTCGACGCCGACCTCGGGATCGTCCGGGTCGCCCGGGTGGTGTCCGCGATCGACGGTGGCCGCATCGTCAACGAGAAGACGGCGAGGAGCCAGATCATCGGCGGGACGGTCGGCGGGATCGGCATGGCCCTGTTCGAGGACACCGTCACCGATCCGCGTACCGGGCGCATCGCCAACGGGACGTTCGGCGACTATCTCGTCGCCGTGAACGCCGACATCCCCGAGCTGGACGTGATTTTCGTCGGCGAACCCGACCGCGGCACGCCGACCGGCACCAAGGGTGTCGGCGAGGTCGGCCTGGTCGGCATCGCACCCGCCATCGCCAATGCCGTCCACCACGCCACCGGGAGGCGCGTGCGCGACCTGCCGATCACCCTCGACAACCTGCTCTGACCGGCGCGGCACGCCGTCGTCGGCACGGCATGCCGCGGCCGGGATCATCGGGGACCGCCGGAGGCGTTCCCGTCCGCGGCGGCCTGCTCACCCCGACGGCCGGACGACGCCGTGGACGCCGGCTTGGCATGCTGGGGGCATGACGCTCCCCGCGGTGATATTCGACCTCGACGGCACCCTTGTGGACAGCGAGCCGCACTACTTCGAGGCGGGCCGGCGGCTGCTGGCGTCGCACGGCGTGCACGACTACACATGGGAGCAGCACCGGCGCTTCATCGGCATCGGCACCAAGGAGACGCTGGAGGTCCTGCGCGAGGAGTACGGCCTGTCGGCGCCCGTCCAGGAGCTGCTGGACGGCAAGAACCGGATCTACCTGGAGCTCGCCCGCGGGGCCACCGACGTGTTCCCGCGGATGCGGGCGTTCGTCGAGTTGCTGGCGAAGGCGGGGCACCCCATGGCGGTGGCCTCGGGATCCTCCCGGGAGGCGATCCGGGCGGTGCTGGCCGGCACCGGGCTCGACGTCCGGTTGCCGACCGTGGTGTCGGCGGAGGAGGTGGAGCACGGCAAGCCCGCCCCGGACGTCTTCCTGGAGGCGGCGCGGCGGCTCGGCGTCGACCCGGCGGACTGCGTGGTCGTCGAGGACGCGCCGCCCGGCGCCCAGGCCGCGCACCGGGCGGGGATGCGGTGCGTCGCCGTCCCTTACCTTGCGGCGCAGGCTGACGACCCCGCCTTCGCGACAGCCGGCCTGCTGGTGCGCGGAGGGCAGGACGCCTTCGACGCCCGGGGGGTCATGGACTGGCTGACGGCCCGGCAGACCGGCGGACGGGCAGCCGGCCGGGACTGACCGGCACGCAGGGCCGCCATGTCCGGCCGGTAGCGCTCGCCGGTCGTCGTTCGGCCGGGACGTGGGAGCCGAGGGGCCTCAGCAGCGGAAACACAGCCGGACCTGACACGGAGGTCGTCGCGGTTGGTGGCCGCCGAACTCCGTCAAGACAACCAACAGCATCGCCGGGCCTCACCCCGAAGCGCCGTCCTGGTGCGGGCTCCATGAGGCGCTTGTGATGTGAGATGCCGCGACGTCGCCTTCCCTGACGGCGCGGCACCTCCCACCGGCTACTTGGTCAGCCGAGGAAGCTCAGCCGGACCTGGCGCCGGGGGTTGTCGCGGTTGGTGTCGACCAGGACGACGGACTGCCATGTGCCGAGTTCCAGCCGGCCGCCGACCACCGGGAGGGTGGCGTGCGGCGGGACGAGGGCGGGCAGCACATGGTCCCGGCCGTGACCGGGGCTGCCGTGCCGGTGGCGCCAGCGGTCGTCGGCGGGCAGCAGGTCGCGGAGCGCGGCCAGCAGGTCGTCGTCGCTGCCCGCGCCGGTCTCGAGGACGGCGATCCCCGCGGTGGCGTGCGGGACGAACACATTGAGCAGCCCGTCGCGTCCGCGGGCGACGCCGTCGAGGAAGTCGGCGCAGGCGCCGGTGAGGTCGTGGACCGTCTCGCGGCTGCCGGTGGTGACATCAATGGTGCGGGTGGAGAAAGCGTCGGCCATGTGACCATGGTGGCCCACGCGGCGGTGCCGCGCGTGCCGGGGTCAGGGGGTCGGCGACGGGCGTTCCAATGGCGGAGACGCCGTTGACGCCGTGACGCCGCTCGGGCGGCCTGGCTACCGTCGTGCACACGTCGCGTCCCGTTCTGTTCACCACGCGCGGTCACATCGACCTGCGGCGAGTGGCCTCCGCCCCCTGTCGCCGCGGCTGCTGACGCTTCCCCGCCCTGTCGCGCGCCCTTCTTCCTCCGCGCGCTTCTCCGCACCTTGGTGCGCCCTTCCGCACCGGCCCCCGTACGCTCTTGACGAGTCGTAGCGCCCATACCTGGGCTGGCCCGTCCGGTTCCGCGTACCGACGGGCGTGCGCGGACGCTCGCCGCCTCCCCTACGTGGCTCCTCCCATGGGCATCAGCAAAGCGGCCGGGCATCTCTCCGGCACCTGTCGAGGTCCCGGCCGGACGTCGTGCATCATGCCCGAACTGGCCGCCGGGGGCTGCTCGATCGGGCGCCGGCCGCGCGCGTTCCCCGGGCGACCAGCCGTCCGGCGTCCGCAGAGAGCGGGGCGCCGCTACTGCTCTCCAGGGGCGGCTGAACGCGCCGGGCGACGAACGGCCGTCCTGACCCGGGCAGCCGACACCGAATTGGTCTGGACCATTAGCCTCCTTCGGGATAGGGTCGGCAGCGCCCGCTGGAGCGCCAGAGGGGGACCCACGTGTACGCACCGCACCGTGTCGCCGCCTTGGTCGACGCCTGCCTGCTGCCCGTCGGCCGGACCCGCAGACCGCCGCAATGGCTCCGGCGCGCACTGGAGCGGGCCGGGGCGGTCACCATCGGCGTCGCGGCCGCCCTCAGCGGGCCCACGGCCACCGAGCTGCTGCGGGAGGAGTACGGCGACGTCACGGTCGTGATCAGCGAGCCACTCGACACGGACGAGGTCGTCGAGGGCTGGGGCGTGCCCGGCGCGGCCGTCCTGGCCTGGCTCTCGGGCGTCGACCTGCTCCAGCTCGGACCCGGCTGCGGGGAGGGAGTCCAGGAGGCCATCCGTACCGCGGCCGCCCGCGCGGTCGCCGACGGCGACCTGCCGCTGTCCCGCCTGGAGGAGGCCGCCGCGCGCGTGGCCCGGCTGCGCGGCGAGGCGTCCTCGGGAAGCTTCCGCGAACGCGCGTAGTTGCTCTGGTCGTGAACCATGTGGACGTGGATGTCGCCGTCATCGGGGCCGGGCAGGCCGGGCTGTCCGGGGCCTACTTCCTGCGTAGGGCCGGGCTGCGGCCCGAGGAGGACTTCGTCGTCCTCGACCACTCCCCTGGTCCCGGCGGCGCCTGGCAGTTCCGCTGGCCGACGCTGACGTACGGCAGGGCGCACGGGGTGCACTCGCTGCCCGGCATGGCACTGGAGGGCGCCGACCCCGACCGGCCGTCCGCCGAGGTCGTCGCCGAGTACTTCGACCGCTACGAGCGCACCTTCGACCTGCGGGTGCACCGTCCGGTCGACGTCTCCGCCGTCCACGAGGGCCCGCGCGGGCGGCTGATCGTCGAGTCCGGAGCCGGCAGTTGGGCGGCCCGCGCACTGATCAACGCCACCGGGACCTGGGACCGGCCCTTCGTGCCCCGCTACCCGGGCCAGGAGACCTTCCGCGGCCGCCAGCTGCACACGGCGGGATACCGCGGGAGGGAGGAGTTCGCCGGGAAGCACGTCGTCGTCGTCGGCGGCGGCACCTCCGCCGTCCAACTTCTGATGGAGCTCCACGAACCGGGCGGCGCGGCAGCGACGACCTGGGTCACCCGGCGGCCCCCGGTCTACCGCGGCGGCCCCTTCGGGCAGGAGCAGGGGCGAGCCGCGGTCGCGCTGGTCGAGGAGCGCGTCAGGCGCGGTCTGCCGCCGCAGAGCGTCGTCAGCGTGACGGGACTTCCCATGACCGAGGCGATGGAGCGCGCCCGTGAGCGCGGCGTCCTCGAACGCCTCCCCATGTTCGAGCGGATCACCCAGGACGGCGTGAGCTGGGCGGACGGCCGGCACGTCTCGGCCGACGCCATTCTGTGGGCCACCGGCTTCCGGGCGGCGCTCGACCACCTCGCCCCGCTGCGCCTGCGCGGGCCCGGCGGCGGCATCCGGCTGCAGGGGCTCACCCAGGTCGCCGCCGACCCCCGTGTCCGTCTCATCGGTTACGGCCCCTCCGCGAGCACGATCGGCGCCAACCGGGCCGGCCGCAGCGCGGTCCGTGAGATCCGCGCCTATCTGCGCGGACTCGACCGGGCTCCGGGCGGGGTCCCGGAGCCGGAGCCGGCGGCCGCCGCTTGCTGAGCCCGGGACCGGCTCTCGGCGCCGCGCGAGGTGGCGGCGGCCTCTCCGTGGAGGGGGCGCCCGGCATGGGCCGGACCTACGGCGGCGCACTCCTCGGCGACGCCCCGCGCCCTCGACCGGCGCAGAGCACACGGGCCCCGGCGGATCGGCCGGCCCCGGCCCGTGACGCTGCCGGACACGGCGCGCTGCGCCGAAGGCTCAGCGCGCGGTCCGGGCGCCCCTTCCGAGGGTGGAGGCGCGTACGACGAGTTCGGGCTGGAAGACGATGCGCCGGTGCTCGTGCTCCTCGGCCGCCTCCCCGGTCTCCTCGATGAGCAGGTCCGCCGCGGCCCGGCCCATCCGGTACGCCGGCTGCCGCACGGAGGTGAGCGGCACCGCGGCCGCCGCCGCGAACTCGATGTCGTCGTAGCCGACCAGCGCGATCTCCTCGGGAACCGCGATGCCCGCGGCATAGAGGGCCTGCAGCACGCCGAGAGCGAGCAGGTCGTTGGCGCAGAAGACCGCGGTCGGGCGGTTGGCCATCCCCAACAGGCGGGCGCCGGCATCGCGTCCTGAGGGGACGTCGAGCCGCTCGGCCTCGATGTGCGCCAGGGACTCGGCGGGGAGGCCCGCGGCGGCGAGCGCGTCCAGGGCACCGGCGCGCCGGTCCTGGCACTGGGCGAGATGCATCGGACCACTCACGTAGACGATGCGTTCGTGGCCGCGCTCGATGAGGTGGTCGACCGCGAGCCGGCCGCCCTCGACGTCGTCCACGGACACCGAGCAGGCCTCCGCGCTCGGCACGACGCGGTCCACGAAGACGAAGGGGATGTTGTGCCGCCGGAAGGAGGAGATGTTCCGGCCGCTGGTGTCCGCGGGCGTCACAAGGACGCCGCGCACCCGCTGCTCGGCGAAGAGCCCCAGGTAGTCGGCCTCCTCCGCCGGGCTCTCACCGCTGTTGCAGAGCATCACGCCGAGCCCCGCCTCCCGGGCGGCCCGCTCGGCCCCCGAGGCGACGTCCACGAAGAAGGGGTTGGCCATGTCGAGAACGAGCAACGCGATGATCCTGCTGCGGCCCGCTCGCAGCTGCCGGGCGGACTCGCTGCGTACATAGCCGAGTTGCTCGATGACCGACAGCACACGGGCCCGTGTGTCCTCGGAGACCATGTCGGGCCGGTTGATCACGTTCGACACCGTGCCGACCGAGACGCCCGCCTGCCGGGCGACGTCCTTGATCCCCACCATCCGTGTCACGAGTTCCGCCCTACCTCCTGCCGCCCGCCCGCCGCAGGCCTGAGAAGACATGCTACGCACAGGAGGACGGCGCGGGGGCACACTGTGTTCCAAGGACCTGAGGACGGGAGCCGGGTCCGCTCTGGCGGAACAGTGCGATCGGCTCGGTAACGGACGGCCGGGAGGCGGGTCGGCGGCTTCCGGGGCGGGGCTGCGTCCCCTTACGGGCAGGGCGGCCCCGTCAGGCCAGGTGGAAGACCTCCGTGAGCGGCCGCATGGCCTCGTCCGGCCGGGACCCGTCCAGCGCCTCGAAGAAGTCCGCCATCTCCGCCTGCCAGCGGGCGTTGACCTCGGTCGCCGCCATGGTCGCCTGGGCGGCCGCGAAGTCCTCGGTCTCCAGATAGCCGACGAGCAGGCCGTCCTCGCGGAGAAAGAGCGAGTAGTTGTGCCAGCCGGCCGCCGAGAGCGCGTCCAGCATCTCGGGCCAGACGGCGGCGTGGCGCTCGCGGTACTCGGCGAGCCGGTCCTCGCGGACCTTCAACAGGAAACAGACGCGCTGCACGGTCGGCCCTGGCCTCTCGGGTCTGATATGAAAGGTTTCAATCGATGGCAGGGACGTTAGGACACCCCGACATGGCTCGTCAATGGCACCCTCTGCGACCCGCAGACATCCGATCTCTGCCCCCTGGTGCGGGGCGCATGCGGCAGTATGAGCTCACGGGTGGCCGTGCCGACCGTGAGGAGGCCCCATGCGCGTAGCGCTGTTCGTCACGTGTGTGAACGACACGCTCTACCCCGAGACGGGGAAGGCCGTCGTGACCCTGCTCGAGCGGCTGGGGCTGACCGTGGACTTCCCCGCCGCGCAGACCTGCTGCGGCCAGCCGCAGTTCAACACCGGCTACCGCCACGAAACGGAGCCCCTGGTCAAGCGGTACGCCAAGGCCTTCGAGGGCTACGACTACATCGTCACCCCCTCCGGCTCCTGCGCCGCGATGGTGCGCGACAACTACCCCCGCATCGGGGAGCGGGCCCGCGCGGAAGGGCGCGGGGACGGTCTTGCCGCCATCGCCGAGTTCGTCGTGCCGCGCACCTACGAGCTGACCGAGTTCCTCACCGATGTGCTCAAGGTGACGGATGTGGGCGCCTACTTCCCCTACCCGGTCACCTATCATCCGACCTGCCACGGCCTGAGGATGCTGGGACTGGGCCGCCGTCCGCTGGAACTGCTCAGCCATGTGAAGGGGCTGGAGCTGGTCGAGCTGCCCGGCGCGCAGGAGTGCTGCGGCTTCGGCGGCACCTTCGCCGTCAAGAACGCGGCCGTCTCCGCCGCCATGGGCGCGGACAAGGCCCGCAGCATCACCTCCACCGGCGCGCGCGCCGTGTGCACGGTGGACAACTCCTGCCTGATGCACATCGGCGGCACTCTCGCCCGACTCGGTTCCGAGGTCCGGCCGGTACACCTCGCGGAAATCCTCGCGTCGACCGAGGAACAGCCCTACGGAGGCATCCGATGAGCGGCACCTATCTGGGCATGCCCGCCTTCCCCGTCGCCGCCGGCGAGGCGGTGCGCGACAGCACGCTGCGCGGCAACCTGCGGCACGCCACCCACACCATCCGGGACAAGCGGGCCCGTGCCGTCGCGGAACTCGACGACTGGCAGCAACTGCGCACCGCGGGCAAGCAGATCAAGGACGACGTCCTCGCCCATCTCGACCACTACCTGGTGCAGATGGAGGAGGCGGTCACCGCCGCGGGCGGCACCGTGCACTGGGCGGCCGACGCCGACGAGGCGAACCGGATCGTGACGGACCTGGTGCGCGCCACCGGCGAGCGGGAGGTCGTCAAGGTCAAGTCCATGGCGACCCAGGAGATCGGCCTCAACGAGGCGCTGGCCGAGGCCGGCATCTCGGCCTACGAGACGGACCTGGCAGAGCTGATCGTGCAGCTCGGCGACGACCGGCCGAGCCACATCCTCGTGCCCGCGATCCACCGCAACCGTTCCGAGATCCGCGACATCTTCACCGACGCCATGGGGCGCTGGGGGCGTCCCGCTCCCGAGGAGCTGTCCGACTCCCCCGCCGAACTCGCCGAGGCGGCACGGCTCCATCTGCGGGAGAAGTTCCTGCGCGCCAAGGTCGGCATCTCGGGCGCCAACTTCATGATCGCCGAGACCGGCACCCTGGTCGTGGTGGAGTCCGAGGGCAACGGCCGCATGTGCCTGACGCTGCCCGAGACCCTGATCTCGGTGGTCGGCATCGAGAAGGTGCTGCCGAGCTGGCAGGACCTCGAGGTGTTCCTGCAGCTCCTGCCGCGCTCCTCCACGGCGGAGCGGATGAACCCCTACACGAGCACCTGGACCGGCACGACGGACGAGGACGGACCGAGCACCTTCCACCTCGTCCTGGTCGACAACGGCCGTACCGACACCCTCGCCGACGAGGTGGGGCGGCAGGCTCTTCGCTGCATCCGCTGCTCCGCCTGCCTCAACGTCTGCCCGGTGTACGAGCGGGCCGGCGGACACGCGTACGGCTCCGCCTATCCGGGGCCGATCGGCGCCATCCTCACCCCGCAGCTCCGCGGCACGGACACCGCGCTCGACGCCTCGCTGCCCTACGCCTCCTCCCTCTGCGGCGCCTGTTACGAGGTGTGCCCGGTCGCCATCGACATCCCGGAGGTCCTCGTCCACCTGCGGGAACGCGTCGTACAGGGCGGCGAGACGACCCGGGGCGGCAACAGGGTGACGCTCCGGCCCGCCAAGGGGCACGCGGCCGAGCGGGCGGCCATGCGCGCGGCGCGCTGGACCCTGGACCACCCGGCGGCGCTGCGCGCCGGCCAGCGGCTCGCGGCGCGGACCCGCAGGTTCCACCCCCGGCGGCTGCCCGGGCCCGGCAAGGCGTGGACCGACACCCGGGACGTCCCCTCGGTGCCGGCGGAGTCCTTCCGCGACTGGTGGCAGCGCACCCGCGGTGCGGGTGCCGCGGGCCCCGGCGCCCGCATCGGAGACGGCACCGCTACCAGCGCCGGCATCAGCACCGAGAACGGGGAGGGCGGCAAGTGAGCACCCGTGACCAGATCCTGGGGCGGATCCGTCGTGCCCTCGCCGACGCGCCGCAGGGCGCGGCGCCCGCGCGCGGCGTGGTGGACCGCGGCTATCTGCGCGTCCACGGGCGGCGGGACGCGGCGCAGACCGCCGACCTCCTGGCCGAGAACCTCGCCGACTACCGTGCGATCGTCCACCGCGCCACCGTCGAGGAGCTCCCGGGCCGGCTCGCGGGCCTGCTGGCGGCGCGCGGCACCCGACGGGTCGTCGTGCCGCCCGGCTTGCCCGAGCAGTGGCTCTCCGCGGTGCAGGGCGTTGAGCGGGTGGCCGACTCCGCGGAGCTGACGGCCCGCGAGCTCGACGCCGTCGACAGCGTCGTCACCGGCTGCGCGGTGGCGATCGCGGAGACCGGCACCATCGTGCTGGACGCGGGGCCCGACCAGGGCAGGCGCAGGATCACCCTCGTCCCGGACCACCACGTCGTCGTCGTGCGCGTCCCGGACCAGGTCGTCGACTCGGTCCCGCAGGCTTTGGAACGGCTCGATCCCGCCCGGCCTTTGACGTGGATCTCCGGCCCCTCGGCCACCAGCGACATCGAACTCGACCGGGTCGAGGGCGTCCACGGGCCACGCACCCTGGAGGTCGTGCTCGTCACGGACTGACAACGCACCTCTCATTTGGCGTCCGCATAGCACTCGACCGCATGAGTCTGCAGCGGAAAGGGCACCGGCGTCGGCCCGAAGAGCAGGCGCCGGGCCTCCTCCGCGGACTCCGCCACCGCACGCTCCACCGCGGGGGCCAGCTCCTGGGGTGTGTGCACGATGACCTCGTCGTGCAGGAAGAACACCAGGCGCGGCCGGTCGTCGAGCGCGGTCAGACGGCGGCGCAGGGAGGCCAGCACGGCCAGCGCCCACTCCGCCGCCGTTGCCTGGATGACGAAGTTGCGGGTGAAGCGGCCCCATGCGCGGGCCTGGGCGTCGGTCAGATCCTGCCGGTCGGCCGGCGGGGCCGGCGACGTACGCCCCAGGTGCGACCGTACGACCCCGCCGCCCTCGCCGGTGCGCGCGGCGGACTCCACCAGGCCCATGGCGTCCGGGAAGCGGCGGCGCAGCACCTCGAGCAGCGGCCCCACCTCGCCGCTGGTCTGGCCGTACATGGCGCCCAGGAGGCCGAGTTTGGCCCGTGCGCGGTCGCCGTCGAAGGCGGTGCGCGCGAGGGCGGCGTAGAGGTCTCCCTCGGCAGCGGCCGCCGCCAGCCCGCGGTCGCCGGACAGTGCGGCCAGGACGCGGGGTTCCAACTGGCCCGCGTCGGCGACGACCAGCCGGTGCCCGGGGTCGGCGACCGCGGCGGCACGGAGCTGCCGCGGGATCTGCAGGGCGCCGCCGCCTCGCGTCGCCCAGCGGCCGGAGACGACACCGCCGACGACGTATTCGGGATGGAACCGCCCGCTGGGAGCCCACTGTTCGCGCCAGGCCCAGCCGTGGGCGCTGTGGATGCGGGAGAGCTCCTTGTAGCGCAGAAGCAGAGCGGCCGCCGGGTGTCCGACCTCCCGCAGCACATGGGAGCGGGTCGAGGTGATCCGCACGCCCACGTGCTCGAAGGCGGGCAGCAACTGGGCCGGGGAGTCCGGGTTCACCGGGCGGCCCAGAGCCTCCTGGATGCCGGCGGCGAGCTCGGACAGCACCCTGGGGCGGACACCGCCCACCGGACGGGGACCCAGCAGCCCGGTGAGCACCGCGTCGTGGGCGGCCGCGCTCCAGGGCAGGCCGTCCCGGCTCATCTCGGCGGCGGCCAGGGCCCCTGCGGACTCGGCGGCGCACAGCAGGCGCATCCGGTCGGGATGTTCGGACAGCGCGGTGCGGCGCTGCTGGTCGGCGTGGACGGCGACCACCGCCTCCAGCGGGTCGGCGCCGGGCGGCAGCTGCTGGCGGTCGGCGGCGAAGAGCACCGGCTGGTCGTCGGGGCCGCCCTCTCGTGCCTCGTCCGGCACGGGGGGCCCACGCAGCCGCGCCCAGGCGGCGCCCAGCGACCGGGGCAGGCCCCAGCGCTCCTCCGAACCGAGCAGCAGGGCCTCGACGAGCTTGAGGTCGTGGCACCGGGCCAGGCGTGCCGGTAGCCGTTCGAGCAAGGGCGGGTAGATCTCGTCGGTCGCCGCCCACACCCAGCGCGGCGCCTCCCGGGCCTCGCGCTCGGCGACGGCGGCCGCGAGGTCGCCGACGGTCTGCGGGGAGCCGTCCGGGGTGCCGTCCTCCCGCAGCGCCTGCAGCCGCCCGCCGATCCCCAGGGGATCGGCGACGACGGCGACGGACAGGCTCCTTGGCGAGGTCACCGTTCGAGACTAGACGGGGGCACCGACAGCGCGGCCGCGAGGTGCGCCGTGTTGCGGGGCGCTGCCCGCGGTGGCGGGGCGCCCGGCCCGCGCCGGGCGGTGGCCGGCGGCCGGACGCGCCTGCCTGGCGCCTCCGGCGGTCTTCAGCGCGCCGTTCCCCGCCCTCAGCCAGGGGCGGTGGCAGGCCGCGTGAAGGGCGGCAGGGCCGCGAAGTCCGGGGCCTGGAGGGAGACGGCCAGTTGGGCCAGCGCGTCCCGGACCCGGGTGAGAGGGTGCTCCGGGAAGCGCGCATCGTGGGCAGGGGCGTCGGCCCGGTGGAAGGGCAGGCCCTGCCGCAGGTCCGGGGCGTAGGGATGCTGCCTGAAGTAGCGCTCGGAGCCGAGTTCGACGAGGACACCTGCCTCGCGGGTTCAGGTGGCGCCCTGCTCCAGGGCCCGCGCCTTCGACGGCGCTGCGAGAGGCGCGGGGCAGGGTGTAGCTGCCCAGGAACGCCTGGCCCGTGGGGCGGCCCGGCAGGGGGACCTTGAGGACCTGGCGCAGTGTGGGCACCGTCCCCGGGTGCAGCACGTCGGCCTCGACGAGGCCGCCGCCCGCCCGGGCCGTGTAGTGGGCCAGAGCGTGCCGCAGGTGCGGCAGTTCCTCCAAGGGCGCGGGTATGTCCGGCGGCGCGTCGAACCGGTGGACGCTGACGAGGTCGCCGTGGTCGTGGTCCAGGCGTCGGCCTCGATCTGCCGGTGGCCGGGGAGTGCCGCCCCCGCGATGGCTCCCACGGCCGAGGATCATGCCGTAGGGGCCAGGCGGGCGTCACGGCGGACCAGGGCGGCGTAGCGGCCGTCCAGGGCGAGCAGTTCGTCGTGGCTGCCGCGTTCCACGATCCGGCCGTGGTCGAGGACGACGATCTGGTCGGCGTCGCGGACGGTCGACAGCCGGTGGGCGATGGTGATGGTGGTGCGGCCCGCCGAGAGGGCGTCGACGGCGTCCTGCACCGCGCGCTCGGTACGGGTGTCCAGCGCGCTGGTGGCCTCGTCGAGGATGAGGACCGGCGGGTCCCGCAGGATCGTCCTCGCGATGGCCAGGCGCTGCTTCTCGCCGCCGGAGAAGCGGTATCCGCGCTCGCCGACCACGGTGTCGTACCCGTCGGGCAGGCCCGCGATGTGGTCGTGGATCTGCGCGGCGCGTGCGGCGGCGACGATCTCCTCGTCGGTGGCGTCGGGTTTGGCGAAGCGCAGGTTCTCGGCGACCGAGGCGTGGAAGAGATACGTCTCCTGGGAGACCACGCCGACCGACGCGGCCAGCGTGTCGAAGGCCAGGTCGCGCACGTCGACGCCGTCGAGCGTCACACGTCCTTCGGTGACGTCGTAGAGCCGGGGCACGAGGTAGCTCAAGGTGCTCTTGCCGGAACCGGTGGCGCCGACGACGGCGAGACTGCGGCCTGCCGGGAGTGTCAGTTCGATGCCGTCGAGGGTGCGTCCGGGCGCGTCCGGGTCGTACGAGAAGCCGACGCCTTCGAAGCGGATCTCCCCGCGGACGCGCGGCAGGCGTAGGGGGTCGTCCTTCTCGGTGATGTCGACGGGCAGGTCGAGGTATTCGAAGATGCGCTGGAAGAGCGGGAGCGAGGTCTGCACCTGGACGCCGGTCGACAGCAGGCTGACGGTGGGCCGGAAGAGTCCCTGCTGGAGCGAGACGAAGGCCACGAGCGTGCCGATGGAGACGGTCCCGCCCGACGGGTGCACGGCGACGCCGGCGACCCAGTAGATGAGCGCGGGCATCGCGGCCATGACGACGCCGATGGTGGACATGCGCCAGCGGCCGGCCATGTTGGAGCGCACCTCGAGGTCGGCCAGCCGGTCGGACTCGGCCGCGAAGGAGCGGGTGAGGGAGTCGGCGCGTCCCATGGTGCGGCCGAGGAGGATGCCGCTGACCGACAGCGACTCGGTGACGATGGCGGACATCGCGGCCATCTGTTTCTGGCGCTGGGTGGTGATCTTCTTCCGCTCGGTGCCGACCCTTCGGCTGATCCACACGAAGACCGGCAGCAGGAGCAGGGAGGCGATGGTCAGCCGCCAGTCGAGGGCGATCATCGCGACGACGGTGGCCACGACGCTGGTGAGGTTGGAGACCAGCGAGGTCGCGGTGGAGGTGACGGTGGCCTGCATGCCGCCGATGTCGTTGGCGATGCGGGACTGCACCTCTCCGGTGCGGGTCCGGGTGAAGAACGCGAGGGACATGCGCTGGAGCCGCTCGTACACGGCGGTGCGCAGGTCGTGCATGACCCGCTGGCCGACCGTGGTGGAGATCAGGGTCTGCAGGACTCCGAAGACGCTGTTGAGGACGGCGGTGGCGATCATGCCGAGGGCGAGCAGGCTCAGCAGCCCGGTGCGGCCCTGGGGAATCGCCGTGTCCAGGATCTCGCGCAGCAGGAAGGGGGAGGCGACCGACACGAGCGAGGCGGCGCCGACGAGGAGTCCGACGAGGGCGAGGCGGCCGCGGTAGGGCCGGAAGAGCCTCAGGACGCGGCGGACGTCGGTGGGCCGGGCCGTGTCCTTGGGCGGCGGGGTCCACCGCGGGGGTTCATCGGGGTGCAAAGGGCCTCCGAAAGGTCCGGGCAGGGCAGGACGGTGCGAGTGTAGTTTATTGTTACCTATACTCACAATGAAGTGCATCCTGATACGCTCCGACCATGGACTCCCGCACCTCCGCCGCGGACGCCGACGAGACCACCGGGCGTCTCGCCGACCAGTTGCTGTGGCTGACCCGTCGGCTGCACCGCGCACAACGGCGTCACCTGGAGCCGGTCGGCATCACCCCCGCCCAGGCGCGCATGCTGCGCACGGTCGCGCACCTCGTCGCGAACGGACCCGCGCCCCGCATGGCCGACCTCGCCGAGCGTCTGGACGTCGTGCCGCGCGCGGTGACGAGCCTGACCGACGCCTTGGAGGAGCGGAGGCTCGTGCGCAGGGCACCCGACCCGGCCAACCGCAGGGTGGTGCGCATCGAGCTCACCGAGGAGGGCGACGACGCCGTGCGACGCTTGCGCCGAGCCCGCCGGGCGGCGGCCGAGGAGTTGCTCTCGCCCCTGGACACGGATCAGCGCGACGCCCTGACGGCGCTGCTCGCCGCCCTGGACACCGGGCCGGGCCGCTGCTGAGGCCCCCAGGACGGCGCTCGGGGAACAGCTCGCTTGGCCCGGGCGACAGTGCTGTGGACCCTGCCGCGAGGATTTCCGGAACCCTCGTCAGGCAGCCAGGTGCGCACGGTCACCCATCACCACGATCGGGTGAAGTGCCGGGTCGAGTGTGCGCAGCAGGTACTCCATGGCGGACTCGGACTGGCTGACGCAGGCGGACGTGCCGCTGCCGTGGTCCATGTGCAGCCAGATGCCACCGCCCTTGGACTGGCCCTCGGGGCGGGTCGGGTCCAGGGGGGACGTGCCCTTGACCCGGTTGTAGTCGACGGCGATGACGAGGTCGAAGTCGTGCCAGTGCGACCGCGGCCACCAACGCGGCGCGGCGAAGGCGGAGGAGCGGTGGTACGGCAGCCGCGACCCCGGGTCGGCCAGCACGCCGCCCGCGTCCGTCAGCGTGAAGACCCCCACGGGGCTCTTCCGGTCGCCCTCATGGTGATCGGTCGTCCACCCGCGCTTGCCGTTGTGCCCCGGCCACGAGCGCTCCCGCTTCCACACGTCGCCCTCGCGGGTGTACAGCACGATGGTCGACTCCGCGGAACGCATGCTGTCCCCGTACACCGCGACCACCTGCCCTGCGTCGGCGGGGATGCGGGACCGCAGCGCGGGACCGACACCCGGAATCTCCCGTGTGGGGGCCGCCCGGGTGGAGCGTGCCGGCTTCTTCACCGGGTGATCCGCCGTGCCCCGCGGCGCCTCCGCGCCCCCGGCACAGCCCGCGAGCAGCACCACTGTCGCCGCGACGACCGCCGTCCCCGCCCCACGCTTCATGCGAACCGCCCCTCCACCGGGCCGTCGCAGTCCATCCTCGCACTCTCCGGTGACGACGGCCGCGAGCCAAGGCCCGTTCCGGGCCACGGAAAAACGGGTTGAATTCGTCACGCCGGTGACGGGACGCTGGCACGTCCGCTCCCACCCCCTGCACCGATGTCGGGACGTCATGTCGCTCAGCGCTCTCCCCCACGCCGACCCGGGTGTCCCCGACACCCGCTCAGGCTTCCGATTGCTGCTCTGGCTGGAACAGCGCCAGCTCGGCGGCCAGATCAAGGCCACACTGTGGGGCACCCTCCACATGGCGGCCGTGGCCTGCTTCCCGGCCGCCGTCGGCATCGCCGTACAGGCCGTCGTCGACGGCTCCGGCGGCCGGCTCGCGCTCGCGGGCGGCATGATCCTCGCCCTGGGCCTGGTGGCCGCCGCGGGCGACACCATGCTGCACCGCAGCGCCGTCACCAACTGGATCACCGCTGCCGCCCGGGTACAGCTCCTGCTGTCGCGCAAGACCCTGGAGTTGGGCGCGCTGCTCACCCGGCGGGTGGCGGCGGGCGAGGTCGTCGCGGTCAGCACCGGCGACGTCGAGAAGATCGGCTGGTTCGTCGAGGCGCTGGCCCGCTTCGCCTGCTCCCTGCTCGCGACCGTCGGCGTCACCGTGGCGCTGCTGGTCTATCGGCCCGAGCTGGGGCTGATCGTCGCCGCGGGCATCCCCGTGCTGGCGCTGGCGGTGCTGCCGTTGCTGCCGCACGCGACACGGCGCGCCGACGAGCAGCGCGCCAAGGCGGGCAAGGCCACCGAACTCGCCTCCGACACCGTGGCCGGTCTGCGCGTGCTGCGCGGCATCGGCGGCGAGGAGCAGTTCCTGTCCCGCTACCGGCGGGCCTCCCAGGAGGTGCGCGGCGCCGCCGTCCGCAGCGCCCGGATGTGGGCGCTGATCAACGCCGTGCAGGTGGCCCTGCCCGGGCTGCTGCTGCTCGCGGTGACCTGGTACGGCGCGCGGCTGGCGCTGGAGGGACGGATCGCGGTCGGGGAGCTGGTCACCGTCTACGGGACGGTGGTCTTCCTGCTGTTCCCGCTGCGGGGCTTCGAGGAGATCGCGATGGCGTACTCCTTCTCCCGTCCGTCCGCCGCACGTGCCGCCGCCGTGCTCTCCCTGCGGCGGGACACCGATGGCGCCGACCGCGGGAGCAGAGGGCACGCGGGCCCGCTGCCGGCCGGCGACCTCTACGACCCGCTGTCAGGGCTGCTCGCCCCGGCCGGAGAGCTGACCGCCGTGGTGTGCGGAGACCCGGACGCGGCGGGCGCGCTCGCCGACCGCCTGGGCGGGCACAGCCCCACCGCAACGGGCGACGCCCCGTCGGTGCTGCTCGGCGGGAAGGCGCTGGACGACCTGCCGCTGGCGTCGGCACGCGCGGCCGTACTGGTGCAGGACAAGGACCCTGTGCTGCTGTCCGGCACGCTGTCCGCGCTGCTGGACGTCCCCGCCTCCGGTCGGGTCGGCGCGGCCGAGGCCCTCGAGGCGGCACAGTGCGGCGACGTGCTCGAGGCGCTGGCACAGGCCTCGGTGGACGCCTCCGGGGACCCGATGCGCACCCGGATCACCGAGCGGGGGCGCTCCCTGTCGGGCGGCCAGCGGCAGCGGCTCGCGCTGGCCCGCTCGCTCGTCGCCGACCCGGAGGTCCTGGTGCTGGACGAGCCGACCAGCGCCGTCGACACGCACACCGAGGCCCGGATCGCCCGCGGTCTCAAGGCGCTGCGCGCCGACCGGACGACGGTGGTCCTCACCTCGAGCCCGTTGCTGCTCGACCTAGCGGACCGCGTGGTGTTCGTCGACGACGGCGCGGTGCGGGCCTGCGGCACCCACCGTGAGCTGCTGCGCTCCGACGTCGGCTACCGCGCCGTCGTCACCCGCGACAGCGAGCAGGAGGAGCCCTCAGGGAAGGCAACGCGACTCGAGAAAGCCGAGGAAACCGCATGATCGGCGTGAAACCTCCGGAGTACGACCCGGCAGCGCCACGGCAGGCGACGACCCTGCCGGTCGGCTCGCCCGCCACGGTGCGCCGTTACGTCGGCGAACTGGCCCGGCGGCACCGGGGAGCGTTCGCGCTGCTCGTCACGGTGAACGCCGTAGCCGTCGTCGCCTCCATGGTCGGCCCCTACCTGCTGGGCGGTCTCGTCGAGGACCTGGCGTCGGGCGAGCGCGACCTGCACATCGGACGCACCATTGCGCTGTTCGCCGCGGCGCTCGCCGTGCAGACCGTGTTCGTCCGCGAGGTGCGGCTGCGCGGCGCGGTCCTCGGCGAGCTGATGCTCGCCGACCTGCGTGAGGACTTCCTCGTACGGTCCGTGGGCCTGCCCCCCGGCGTCCTGGAACGGGCGGGCACCGGCGACCTGCTCTCCCGTATCACCACCGACATCGACCGGCTGTCCAACGCCATGCGGGAGGCCGTGCCGCAGCTGGCGGTCGCCGTGGTGTGGAGCGGCCTGCTGCTCGGCGCGCTGACGGCCACCTCGCCTCCGCTGGCGCTGGCGGTGCTGGTGGCCGTGCCGGTGCTGCTCGTCGGGTGCCGCTGGTACTTCCGGCGCGCGCCGCGTGCGTACCGCTCCGAGGCGGCCGGCTACGCCGCCGTCTCGGCGGTCCTCGCGGAGTCGGTGGACGCCGGGCGCACCATCGAGGCGCACCGGCTCGGCGACCGCCGCGAGGAGCTGTCACGCACCCGCATCCGCCAGTGGGTGGCGTGGGAGCGCTACACGCTGTGGCTGCGCAGCGTGCTCTTCCCCGTGATCAATGTGACGTACACGCTCATCCTCGCGTCGGTCTTGATGATCGGCGGCGCGTTGGTGCTGCACGGCATGGTGTCGGTGGGCGAGCTGACGACGGGCGCGCTGTACGCGCAGATGCTGGTCGACCCGATCAACCTGATCCTGCGCTGGTACGACGAGCTCCAGGTGGCGCAGGTGTCGCTGGCCCGGCTGGTCGGCGTCCGGGAGGTCGAACCGGGCGCCGCGGACGAGCGGGTCGCGCCCGACGGCCGCGACGTTCACGCCGACGAGGTGCGCTTCGGATACCGGGCCGGCAGCGACGTGCTGCACGGGGTGAGCCTGCGGGTCCGACCCGGGACCCGGCTGGCCCTCGTCGGCCCGTCCGGGGCGGGCAAGTCGACGCTGGGACGGCTGCTGGCCGGCATCTACAGCCCCCGGGCCGGCGAGGTCACCCTGGGCGGCGCCGAGCTCGCCCGGATGCCGGCGGAACGGGTGCGCGAGCACGTGGCCCTGGTCAACCAGGAACACCATGTCTTCGTCGGCAGCCTCAGGGACAACCTGCTGCTCGCCCGCGCGCAGGCCGGCGACGAGGAGCTGTGGGCGGCGCTGACCGCGGTGGACGCCGACGGCTGGGCACGGGCGCTCGCGGAGGGCCTGGACACCGAGGTCGGCTCCGGCGGCACCGCGCTGACCCCGGCCCAGGCCCAGCAGGTGGCGCTGGCACGACTGGTCCTCGCCGACCCGCACACCCTGGTGCTGGACGAGGCCACCTCGCTGCTGGACCCCCGCGCGGCGCGTCATCTGGAGCGGTCGCTGGCTCGCGTGCTGGACGGCAGGACCGTGGTGGCGATCGCGCACCGGCTGCACACCGCGCACGACGCGGACCTGATCGCGGTGGTCGAGGACGGCCGCATCAGCGAGTTGGGCAGTCACCACCAGCTGGTGGAGGCCGAAGGCGCGTACGCGGCGCTGTGGCGGTCCTGGCACGGGTAGTGCGGACCGGCACAACGCCGCGTCGCGGTGGCGCGAAGGTGGGGGCGCTCAGCCGAACAACAGCGCTCCTGCCGCGCCCACACCGCCGATCGCGAAGAAGATCGGGGTCAGCACCTTGACCTCGACCTTGCTGCCGGCGCGGAAGCGCATGGGCTTGGGCGTGCCGATCGGGTACCAGCGCCTGCGCCCGATCGGGATGGGCCACAGCACCGGGCAGCCGGACATGGTCAGGGCGTCGCCGAGGCAGTGCACGATGGATCCCAGCACGATGGGGATGCCGATCCACAGGTACTGCTGGTCGGGCTGGGTGAACAGCCAGCCCTTGCCGCTTGCGGTGCTGTCCAGGGCGTCCGCCAGCACCCAGGCGCTGGTCGCGCCGAGCAGCCACACCAGGACGTCGCTGGAGACCCTGGCCTGCCGCCACAGCAGCCCCTCGACGGCCAGGACGGCATGTACGAAGAGGATGACGAGCACCGCCCACCGGCCGCCCACCAAAGCCACCCCGGAGGCGGCCGCGCCCATCAGGACCGCCCACAGCCATGTGTGGGTGAGGGTGCGGTGCCCGCCCTGGCGCACGGGGTCGCCGGGCTTGCGGGTCCTCTTGTAGGCGGCGAACGACAGCTTGTCGATGATCTCGCACAGCCCGCGCGATATGGGGCCGAAGGCGCGCGAAATCGTCGCGGCCTTGTGGTCGAGGTCGGGGGCGAGAGCCGCGCCGGCGCAGATCAGCGCCCCGACCACGATCGTCGGCCAGGGCATCGGATGACCGAGTCCCGCGGAGATCGCTCCCAGCGACAGCCACGCCGCCGCTCCGGAGATGGAATGTGCCGGTCCCATCATGGTGTGTATCCCGCCCTTTCGACCGCTCTTGCAGCGGACTTGACGCCCAGTCGACGGCACACCATACCGTTGGTCGATCTTCGTGAGGCCCGCCGGTTCACCCCCTGGCCCGGGAGGCAGGCAAGATGGTGGGGTGACCCTCATCGACCAGCTGCCTGCCGAGCCCGATCCCGACGCCCTCTTCGAGGCCTTCTCGTCCTGGGCGGAGGGCCGCGGCATCTCCCTCTACCCCGCCCAGGAGGAGGCGCTGATCGAGGTGGTGTCGGGGGCGAACGTCATCCTGTCGACGCCCACCGGCTCGGGGAAGAGCCTTGTCGCGGCCGGTGCGCACTTCGCCGCTCTCGCCCGTGACGAGGTCACCTTCTACACCGCCCCGATCAAGGCGCTGGTGTCGGAGAAGTTCTTCGACCTGTGCAAGCTCTTCGGTACCGAGAACGTCGGCATGCTGACCGGTGACGCCTCCGTCAACCCGGACGCGCCCGTCATCTGCTGCACGGCTGAGGTGCTGGCGTCGATAGCGCTGCGCGACGGCAAGGACGCGGACATCGGCCAGGTCGTCATGGACGAGTTCCACTTCTACGCCGAGCCCGACCGCGGCTGGGCGTGGCAGATCCCCCTGCTGGAGCTTCCCCAGGCCCAGTTCCTGCTCATGTCGGCGACGCTCGGCGACGTCACGCGCTTCGAGAAGGACCTCACGCGCCGCACCGGCCGTCCCACGGCCGTCGTGCGCTCGGCGACGCGGCCGGTACCGCTGTCGTACGAGTACCGGCTCACCCCGCTCACCGAGACGCTGACCGAGCTGCTGGAGACGCGCCAGGCCCCGGTCTACATCGTGCACTTCACGCAGGCGGCGGCCGTGGAGCGGGCGCAGGCGCTGATGAGCATCAACATGTGCACGCGCGCCGAGAAGGACGCCATCGCGGAGCTCATCGGGAACTTCCGCTTCACCACGAAGTTCGGCCGCAACCTGTCCCGTTACGTCCGGCACGGCATCGGGGTGCACCACGCCGGCATGCTGCCCAAGTACCGGCGCCTGGTGGAGAAGCTGGCACAGGCCGGACTGCTGAAGGTCATCTGCGGCACGGACACCCTGGGTGTCGGCGTCAACGTGCCGATCCGCACCGTGCTCTTCACCGCCCTGACCAAGTACGACGGCAGCCGTGTCCGGGTGTTGCGCTCCCGTGAGTTCCATCAGATCGCGGGCCGCGCCGGGCGCGCCGGATTCGACACCTCCGGTTTCGTGGTGGCCCAGGCGCCCGAGCACGTGATCGAGAACGAGAAGGCCCTCGCGAAGGCCGGCGACGACCCGAAGAAGCGCCGCAAGGTGGTGCGCAAGAAGGCGCCCGAGGGCTTCGTCGGGTGGACGGAGAACACCTTCGAGAAACTGATCGCCTCCGACCCCGAACCGCTCACCTCCCGGTTCCGCGTGACCCACGCCATGCTGCTGTCGGTCATCGCGCGCCCCGGCAACGCCTTCGACGCGATGCGGCGGCTGCTGGAGGACAACCACGAGGACCGCAGGTCCCAGCTGCGGCACATCCGCCGGGCCATCGCGATCTACCGCTCGCTGCTCGCGGGCGGGGTCGTGGAGCGGCTGGACGAGCCCGACGAGGAGGGGCGCATCGTCCGGCTGACGGTGGATCTGCAGCAGGACTTCGCGCTCAACCAGCCGCTGTCCACCTTCGCACTGGCCGCGTTCGAACTGCTGGACCCGGAGTCCCCCTCCTATGCGCTGGACATGCTGTCGGTGATCGAGTCGACCCTCGACGATCCGCGGCAGATCCTCGCTGCCCAGGAGAACAAGGCCCGCGGCGAGGCCGTCGCGGCGATGAAGGCCGACGGGGTCGAGTACGAGGAGCGGATGGAGCGGCTGCAGGACATCTCGTACCCCAAGCCGCTGGAGGAGGTGCTGTCGCACGCCTACGGCGTGTACCGCAAGAGCCATCCGTGGGTCGGCGACCACCCGCTGTCGCCCAAGTCGGTCGTGCGCGACATGTACGAACGGGCGATGACCTTCTCCGAGTTCGTCTCCCACTACGAACTGGCCAGGACCGAGGGCATCGTGCTGCGCTACCTGGCGGGCGCGTACAAGGCCCTGGAGCACACCGTCCCGGACGACCTGAAGTCGGAGGACCTGCAGGACCTCATCGCCTGGCTCGGCGAGCTGGTCCGCCAGGTGGACTCCAGTCTGCTCGACGAGTGGGAACAGCTCGCCAACCCCGCGGAGCTGACGGCCGAGGAGGCCCAGGAGCGCGCCGACCAGGTCAAGCCCGTCACGGCCAACGCCCGTGCCTTCCGGGTCCTGGTGCGCAACGCCATGTTCCGCCGGGTCGAGCTGGCCGCGCTGGAGCGGTTCGGTGAACTCGGCGAGATGGACGCCTCGTCCGGCTGGGACGCGGACGCGTGGGCCGAGGCGATGGACGCCTACTGGGACGAGTACCAGGACCTGGGCACCGGCCCCGACGCACGCGGGCCGAAGCTCCTGCAGATCGAGGAGCGTCCCGACGAGGGGCTGTGGAAGGTCCGGCAGACCTTCGCGGACCCCGAGGGCGACCACGACTGGGGCATCTCCGCCGAGATCGACCTCACCGCCTCCGACGAGGAGGGCCGCGCGGTGGTCAAGGTGACCGCTGTGGGGGCGCTGTGACCGAGGGAGCGGCGGCCCGGCGGAAGGGACGCGACCGGTGACCAACCCCGCCGAGCGGCTGGTGGACCTCCTCGATCTGGAGCGGATCGAGGAGGACATCTTCCGCGGGAGAAGCCCTCAGGAACGCCTCCAGCGGGTGTTCGGCGGCCAGGTGGCGGGCCAGGCCCTGGTCGCGGCCGGCCGCACCACGGACGGCAGCCGTCCGGTGCACTCCCTGCACGCGTACTTCCTGCGGCCGGGGCGCCCCGGAGTGCCGATCGTGTACCAGGTGGAGCGGATCCGCGACGGCCGCTCCTTCACCACGCGGCGCGTGGTCGCGGTGCAGCAGGGACGGACGATCTTCCATCTGACCGCCTCCTTCCACGCGCCGGAGCCAGGGTTCGAGCACCAGTTGCCGATGCGCGGGGTGCCGGCACCGGAGAGCCTGCCGAAGCTGGGCGACGAGCTCCGCGAGCACCTCGGCGACCTGCCAGAGCAGTTGGAGCGGATGGCGCGACGGCAGCCGTTCGACATCCGCTACGTGGACCGGCTGCGCTGGACCGCCGAGGAGATCGAGGGCGCCGAGCCGCGCAGCGCCGTCTGGATGCGCGCGGTGGGCCCGCTCGGGGACGATCCCCTGGTGCACACCTGCGCCCTGACGTACGCCAGCGACATGATGCTGCTCGACGCGGTGCGCGTGCCGGTCGAGCCCCTGTGGGGGCCGCGCGGTTTCGACATGGCCTCGCTGGACCACGCCATGTGGTTCCACCGGCCGTTCCGCACCGACGAGTGGTTCCTCTACGACCAGGAGTCCCCCGTCGCGACCGGGGCGCGTGGACTGGCCCGCGGGCGCATCTACGACCGCGAGGGCCGGCTGCTGGTCTCCGTCGTCCAGGAGGGGCTGTTCCGCAAGCACGGCGGCTGAGCGTCCCGTCTCACGAGTCCGGCCCTCCCCGCCGGCGCCAGGGTCGGCCCGAGGCCGGTGCCCGAGGCGGGCGTTCCCAGGCCGCGCGCCCCGGCTCAGCTCATGCGGAAGACCGGGCCCTTGGGTGTGAAGGGAAGGCGGCCGTCGTGGCGGATCAGGAAGGCGTGGGTGCGACGGATCCGCAGGACGTCGCATTCACCGTCGGTGATCAGCAGGATCGGTGCCGTCGGAGGGAAGTCGGGGGCGCGGAGGAGGAGGTCGACACCCGGCTGCAGCACGGTGCCGCCGCGGCCCCTGACCCGCACGCGGTCAGCGATCTCGGTCACCGGCAGGTAGCCCGCGTCGAAGGGGGCGACGTCGCAGAACACCACGCGGGCGGCGGTCACATCGCGGGCGGTGGCGTAGGACGCGATGGCGCCGAGCGCCTTGCCCAGCAGCGTCCGGTCCATGGATGCGGAGGTGTCCAGGACCACACCGAAGGTGCAGCGGGCCACTTCCTGCGGCGGGTGGCTGCGGCCGGCACGGGGGATGTCCGGCGTGGACGCCTGCCGCCGGGAAGGACGGGCGAAGCTGCGTACGGCCTCGGGGCGGGGCACGTACTCGTCGAACCAGCGGGCCAGCCTCGCGTCCCAGGGCAGCGGCGGCTGGGAGAGCGCGCGGATCTCCTCGACGAGGCCGCCCGGCAGGAGCCCCCGTTCGCGCCGGTGCATCTCGAAGCCCTGGAGCAGACCGCGCCGGTAGAACTCGTCCAGGTCCACCCACGCGGGCGCGCTCTCCCCGGGTCGGGGCAGCGGCTCGCCCAGGATGTCGCCGAGGCCCTTGCCGCGCAGTGTGGCCAACCGCCGCAACCGCCGCTGGTCCCCGGCGATGCGGTCATAGACCTCCTCGCTCGACAGCCCGGCCAGGGCCGGGTCGTGCAGCAGGCCCTCGGGCATCTGCCCGACACCCATCTCCAGCAGCCAGCCGTTGACCACGTAATCGGCTGCGACGTTGAACAGGTAGGGATCCCGGCCGCCCAGGCGCTCACCGTGGCGCAGCGCGGCGTGCAGCATCTCGTGGGCGAGGACGAACCGCCATTCCTCGTCGGTGTACCGGCACAGGGGATTGAGGTAGATCTCCCCCGCCTCGGCGTTGACCGCCGCCACCAAGATCCGCTGGGCACGGGCGAGTTCGGCGTCGGCGACCAAGGTCATCCCGGCGGCGATGCCACCGAGCAGCGGGAAGGAGGAGACGAACCAGCTCAGGGCGCGCTCCCACGGACGCAGCGGGCGTCTGTCCCCGGTAAGCTCCTCGCGCCGGCCTCCGGCGACGTCCAGAGCCGCCGACATCGTCCTGGTCAGGGCGGCGACGAAAGCGACGGTCCAGTCCTCCGGTTCGCGCCAGTAACCGATCCAGGGCCGGAGCACCTGGTCCGGCTCCGCGCCCGCGGTGCCGCCCGACGCGAACTCGGCCGGGATGCCGTCGCGGCGCCAGCGTGCGGCGAGCTGCTCCTCGTCGCCGTCCGGGAAGAGCTCGGGCAGCGGGACGGGTGCCCGGCCCACGGAGAAGGTCTCCAGGAAACGGTTGACCACCGTGCAGCGGGCGGCCAGCTCGAACCGGTCGGGCTGGTGCCGCTCGCCCCGGGCGGCCGGCACGTGCCCGAGACCGAGGTGCAGGAGACTGTGCGCGAGCACCCAGGCCCACTCCTCCGGCTCGGCGCGGCGCAGGGGGTCGACGTGCACGACGCCGTTGGAGGTCACCGCGGCCCAGCCGTCGCCGGGGTGCTCCGCGCACTCCTTGCTCCGGCACAGGCGGCCGTCGACGGTGACGAGCGGGGCGAGGGCTGTGTTGTGGCGCAGCAGCTCCACCCCCGCGGCGAACGCCTCGGCCGCGGGGTCCTTGCGGGATGCCGACCGCTCCCGGGACCTGGCACCGTGCGAGCCGCTCACCGGCGGGCCTCGACCAGCCGGGGCATGTCACGGGCGGCCTCGAGGAGGAACCAGGAGGGCAGCACCGGGTTGCCGTCTTCGCCGTCGGCTATCACGGTCTGTGCCACCTCGACGGATATCTCGGCCAACTGCACCAGCAGCGACTTGGCCCGGTAGGCCATCTGCCGTACGGCCTGCGGCGCGCGCTCGCGCTGCGCCGGCAACTCCTTGATCAGACGACCGCGGAAGGAGTCGGCGAGGTAGTAGAGCAGGTCGCGGTCCTCGATGCGGCGCGGCCACGAAGCGTCGCCCTTGAGGATGGCGTCGAGGCCGTACGCGTGCCGGACGATCTTGACATAGCCGCAGAAGGCTGTGGCGTGCGCCGGGCTGAGCGTGCCGTACGCCAGCACCTTCAGCGTCCCCTCGTCCAGAGCTGGTCCGAAGGAGTGCAGCGCGTCGGAGAGCATGTGCCAGGCGCGTGGCGTGGAGAACGACTCCTCCGTCTTGGGCGGCGCGGACCACAGGTGGTCCGGCCGGTCGGTGAGGTGGTCGATGATCCACGGATGGATCCCCGCGCCCGCAGCCCAGATCAGCCAGTCCTCGGCAGAGGCCCGCAGATGGACATGCGCCAGCCGGTTGACCAAGGCGGAAGCCATGGGTCGTGCCAACGCGTTGTCGGTGGCGCGGTTCCCCGCACCGATGACGATGCTGCCGGGAGGCAGCTCGTACGAGCCGATGCGGCGGTCGAGGATCAGCGAGTAGAAGGCCTTCTGCACATCGGGGGTGGCCGCGTTCAGCTCGTCCAGGAAGAGGCAGTAGGGCTCGTCGCGGGCGATCGTCTCCGGCGGGCAGAAGCGGGACCGACCCTCGACGATCTGCGGTACGCCGATGAGGTCCTCCGGAGCCAGTTGAGTGCCGACGAGACTCACGCAGTCCAGTCCCAGGGAGTCGGCGAACTGCCTGACCAGGGAGGATTTTCCGATGCCGGGTGCGCCCCAGAGAAAGACCGGGCGGACGGTGGCCAGGTTGAGCAGCAGCTCGGGCACTTGGGAAGGGGAGACGGTGACAACACCCTGCAAGTTCGGGCTCCTCGGGATCGGGACAATGGCGGGCGGGCACCCTGCAGATGACGGCCGGTCCATGGTCTCACCCTGCCGCCGACCCGCCGCACCTGGTAGCTCGCGCGCACGCCCGTCGACGATCGGCGCGGGGAGAAAGCCCGTCGGCATCTCCCCACCGGCCCCCCGGAGGACAAGATCGTCGGCCTCACGCGCCGCCGCTGCCGCGACTCCGGTCGGGCGCGACGTCGTCGTCACCGCCTGTCGACGTGTCATGTGGCACCGGACCTGGTCGACGCAGGCCGAGAAGGCGCTTCCAGCGGCCGAGCGGCGCTGTTGGCGGTGACGTCGGCGGCAGGGCGAGTAGCGGGGAGGAAGGTGGCGGCGGGGCCATGGCGGGCGGCGGAATGTCCACGGCGACCGGGGCGGCCGCCGGCGCACCGCGCTCGGGTCGCGGGGCTGGACGGATGGCGCGTGCCCTGATCAGTGCGTCAGCGAGCGAGACATGGGCGAAGGCGATCTCGTCGGGGTCGCACGCGACGACCTGGGCCTCGATCAGCTCACGCGACGCGTAGGGGCCCGTGCTCCCCGCGGGGAGCGCCGGACACAGCCCGCGCAGGCAGGCCCGTTCGCGGACGTCCGAAACCGCTTCGGCGGCCGCTCGCGGGCCCAGCAGTGCGGCCCAGGCGGCGGCCTCTGCCCAGGCGTCCTCGGCGTCCCGCACGAGTTCCTCGACGCGTCGGCTCCGCCAGCCGCGGGCGCGCTGGTCCTCACCCCCGTCGAGGGCCTCGCGCAACTCGGCGGGGAGCCGGCCCTCCAACAGCGCCGGATGCTCCCGGGCGAACCGCCGCACGTCCTCGGCGAGGTAGAGCCAGACCACGGCGCGGTAGCGGTTGACGTACCAGCGGACGGGGCGGAGGAAGCCGGACTTGGCGAGCCGGGTGAAGCGCTCCCGGCTGATCCCGATCATCGCCGCGGCCTCGATGCCGCCCACCAGGGCCAGCCGCGCGCGCAGACCGTCGGGAAAGCCCTCCTCCCCCCGCAACCGGTCGACGTCCTCGCGCACGACACGCCGGCGTCCGCCGACGGCCGGCGCGGTGCGCACCTCGCCGATCTGCAGTGCCACCTCGAACTCATCGGCCTGCAGGCACAGTTCCTCCCGGGCACGCTGCATGCCGAGCGCCTCGCGGACGGCAGCCTCCTTCACAGCCATGCGACTCCCCCTGACCTCCGTAGCGAATGACTACTGACAGTCACGACGATAGGTCCTCGCGGCGCCCTCGACGAGGCCTGTGGATAACTCCGGTCACACCGCGTACTCGTACACGGTGACGGCGATCCCGCCGCGCACGAGCCGCTCCTCGATCAACGGCTCGACCCGCTCCCAGACGCCACCCGCCAGTCCGCAGCCGATGCGCGGCATGTGCACGGACGCACCGAGCTCGGCCGCCTTCAGCGCCACCACGGCGAGCCCGGCGTCGATGGCCTCGTATCGGACGGGCACATCTGTACCGCCCCTGCGGATGCCGCGCTGCCCCACGAGGTTGGCGACCCATGTGCTCTCGCCGACCTGGACGAACTGAACGGCGCCCAAGGCGAAGTCGTTGACAGCGCGTTCACGGTGCCACCGCCGGTACGCGGCCTCGGGTCCGGGCCATCGCCGGGAGACGGCGACGACAAAGCCCTTGCCCCAACGGCCCGCGTCGTTGCAGACGTGGACGATCAGCTTGACGCCTTCGCCCTGCGGTGTGGTGGCGTCCCCCCGGACGTATGCGATCCCCTCCATGAGCTCACCGTACGTCCGGGGTCCGACAACGCCGCCGGGGCGACCGGCCGGTTCACAGGGCGCGCAGGCCGTTGATGACGTCCTTGAGCAGCCCCACGTCCGGTAGTTCCGCCGGCGGCACGGGCCGGACGGCCCGCAGATGGCCGCCCCTGAGGAGATCCCCGAGCAGGACACGGACGACGCCGAGCGCGAGGTCGGCCTCCGCGGCCAGTTCGGCCACGGTCAGCGGGCCGTCCCTGCACAGGTCCAGCAGGGCCAGGTGCTCCTCGTCGAGGTCGTCGCCCAGGACCGCGCCGACGGTCGGGACCATGACGGCGATCAGATCGACGTCTCCTTCGGAGTCCGGCCGGGTACGACCACCGGTGATGGTGTACGCGCGCACCATGGGACCGGCCTCGTCGTCATACCAGAGCGCGCCCTCGTCTCCCGGCGGGCTCGGGTTCATGCATCATCACTCCCCCGGTGCCGCCGCGTCGTGCCGGCGCGGCATGACACCGAGGTGTTCACCGACCCGGTGGACCATCAGGGTCATCTCATAGGCGATCTGCCCGACGTCGGCCTGCACCCCACTGAGCACCGAGAGGCAACTGCCCTCGCCCGCCGCCGTGACGAACAGGAAGCCGTCGTCGAACTCGACCATCGTCTGGCGTACGCCGCCCGCGTCGAAGTGCCGCCCCGTGCCCTTGGCGAGGCTGTGGAACCCGGACGACACGGCGGCCAGGTGCTCGGCCGTGGCACGGTCCAGACTGGTGCTCGCCCCGGTCACCAGACCGTCGGTGGACAGCACCAGCGCGTGCCTGACGTGCGGCACCCGCTCCGTCAGATCGTCCATCAGCCATGTGAGTCCACTGCTCACCGTCATCCCCCGTCCTCCCCGTTCTCCGCTGTCCCCTGCGGTGCTACGGCGTCCCTGCCGCGGGCCAGGCCGCGGGCGAACGCCCTGATGGTGGAACGCGCCTCTTCCGGAGATCGTTCCCTTTCGTCTCCCCCATGCGGCTCTCCGGGGCTCTGGTGCACCCCGTCGTCCCTCAGTTGCGCTACGAGAGTGGCCTGCCGCTGCCGCTTCGGCAACCCCGCCCCCGTCCTCCCCTCCTCGCGTGGGCGGGTCGGTCCCCGCCGTGGCATCAGAGCGCGCGGCTCCGCTCCGGCGCGACCGGGTGCCGGCGGTTCGGGCAGGGCTCGTGGGCGGAGCACCTGTCCGCCGGTCTCGACGTCCTCACCCGAGGCGTCCACGAGTACCGACTGCGGGATGAACACCACCGCCACCGTGCCGTCGAACCGGCCGCGGCGCAGGGTGACGCGCACGCCCTGCCGGGCGGCGAGCCGGCCGACGGTGAACAGACCGAGTCGGTCGGTCTCGGGAAGCTCCGTCCCGGCGCCGGCCTCGCCGAGTTCGTTGTTCGCCTCGGCGAGCCGCTGGGCGCTCATACCGAGGCCGCGGTCCTCGACCTCGAGGACGTAGCCACCGGCAACCACCTCGCCACGCACCTCGACCTTGCTGTCCGGCGGTGAGAAG
Source organism: Actinacidiphila sp. bgisy167 (assembly GCF_057707665.1). NCBI lineage: Bacteria > Bacillati > Actinomycetota > Actinomycetes > Kitasatosporales > Streptomycetaceae > Actinacidiphila > Actinacidiphila sp. bgisy167. The sequence goes on from NZ_JBYIQP010000032.1 coordinate 39,578, forward strand.
GCGGTGGCGTTGTCGACCAGCTCGGCCAGCAGGTGCAGCACGTCGGCGACCGCGGGGCCGGCCAGCGCCACCCGGGGCATGCGCCGGACCGAGACCCGCTGGTAGTGCTCGACCTCGCCGACAGCGGCGCGCGCCACCTCCGCGAGACGGACCGGCCGACGCCAGGCGCGGCCCGGTGCGTTGCCGGAAAGGATCAGCAGGCCCTCGGCGTGCCGGCGCATGCGGACGGCGATGTGGTCGACGCGGAAGAGGTCGTCCAGATCCGCCGGGTCGGCGGAGCGGCGTTCCATGGCGTCGAGCAGCGTCAGTTGCCGGTGCAGCAGCACCTGACTGCGGCGAGCCAGGGTGGTGAAGACGGCGGAGACCCCGCGGCGCAGCCTCTCCTGGTCGACCGCCGCCTGGACGGCGGCACGCTGGGCGTTGTTGAAGGCCCGGCCGACTTGACCGATCTCGTCGGTGCCGAGGCTCAGGTCGGGTGCGGCCCGGGCCACGGCGGCGGCGTCGAGTTCCTCGCCGGCGCGCAGCCTGCGCAGCACCTCCGGCAGGCGCTTCCCGGACAGTTCCAGGGCCTGGTTGCGCAGCAGTGTGAGCCGCCGGGCGATGTTCCGCCCGATGAGCAGGGAGACGACGAGCGACAGCACGACGAAGAACAGTCCGGCACAGCTGACCGCACCGGTCCGCACAAGCACGCCCATGCCGTCGTCATGCGCCTGTTCGCCCACCTCCCGGGCGGCGGCGAGGTTGATGTCGCCGAGTTCGGTGAGCGCCCGGTCGGCGTTCTGCCGCCAGCGGTCACGCGAGATGCCGAGACCGACGTCGCCGATCTCCGCGGCACGAGCCGTGGACTCCATGGAATCCAGCGTCCAGGCGACGCTGCCGCCCGCGAACTCGTCGAGGCTCTCCTTCGCGGCCTTGGTCAACTCCGGGTCGACGATGGCATGCAGCAGTTTGCGTCCGTCGATGGTGCCGACGAACTCGCGGTACTGCACGGGTGTCATCGGCGGACCGACCTGTGCGGCGGTGAGCATGGCGTCCTCGCGGGACAGCAGTTCCCTGGCGCGTGCGAGGTCGACGACCAGACCGCCCTGCCGGGCGGCCTCACCACTTCGCAGCGTGGCAAGCGATCCGAGCAGCCGGAAGATGGGATCGATCACAGCGGAGTAGCGGTGGAGCGCCATCGACCACGCGATGTCGCGCCGGCCGGCGTCCTCGCGCAGAGGTGCCAGGTCATTGGCGGCGGTGAGCAGCTCCGTGAGCCGCTGCCGCTGGGCGAGGTTCAGTTCGGTGCCCCGCGCCTGTGCCCGCGCGTGCTCCCGCACGATCGTGAGCAGCCGGTCGGTGGTCCGTTCGGCCTGCTTCAGCTCGCTGCCGCCGGTCGCGCCACCGGAGGCCACATAGGTGACGGCGAGGCGTCGCTCCACTTGCAGCGCCCGGCCGAGGTCGTCCGCGGGTGCTCCGTAGTAGCGATAGGTCTCGGCGATCCCCAGGAGGGCGAACGCCCCGCGCACCGAGGTGAAGGTGCTGTATGTCCACAGACCCGCCAGCGAGAGCAACGGCACCAGGAGAAGTGCCACGAGTTGCGTGCGGATGGTGCGGGGGCGCAGGCGCATGCGTCAGGTCCTCGGTCGACCATGGGCTCGATGGGGAGGGGCACAGTCTGGCCCACGAGTGCCCCCTCGGTGACGCCGACTGTGACATCTCACAATTGCCTTCCCCGGTGAACGGTGCCGAGAGGGGGCACGGGAAGGCGCGAGGGGGACGAGCCACGGAGCAGGGTCGGCAGGCCAGGGCACCGTCGTGGGGCCTGGAGACGCGCCGCGCCTCCAGGAGCGGAACACGGCGAAGCGTCGTACCCTGCTTTCCCGCGCCTTTCGCGGCGGGTCCGTTCGCGTCGCGGACACGGTGCGGCATTGCGGGGGAAACCCCGCTGACGCACGCTAGACGCATGGAACGCGGACAGGTCGTGCGCCGGGTCCACGGTCCCGCTTCGGAGGCGGAGGGGGCTCTGCGGGACGTCCCGCTGGTCCATCGGGACATCCACGGCTACCGGCGTGCCTTCCGGCTGGGCGGCAGCGGGCCACCGCTGCTGCTGATCCACGGCCTCGGCGACTCGTCGGCCACGTGGTCGCACATCCTGCCCTTGCTGGGGCGCCGCCACACGGTCGTCGCGCCCGATCTGCTGGGCCACGGCGACAGCCAGCGGCCTCGCGCCGACTACGCGGTCGCGGCCTACGCGTGCGGTATGCGGGACCTGCTGGGTGTGCTGGACATCGACCGGGTGTCGGTCGTCGGGCACTCCCTCGGGGCGGGCGTCGCCATGCAGTTCGCCTACCAGTTCCCGGAGCGGTGCGAACGTCTGGTGATCGTTGGCGGTGGCGGCCTCGGCCCCGAGGTGCACCCCCTGCTGCGGCTGGCCGCGGGCCCGGGGGCCGAGGTGCTGCTGCCCCTGGCCACGTCACCGCCCGTGCGCAAGGCGCTGCGGCTGCTCGCGCCGCTGCTCAGGAACGCGGGCGGGCTGGGGCTGGGCCGGCACGACTTCGACTACGTACTGGAGCGTTACCTCATGCTCGACAGCTCCATGGCGCGTCAGGCCTTCCTGCGCACCCTGCGCGCGGGCGTCGACGCGCGGGGACAGGTCATCACGATGATGGACCGCAGCTATCTGACGGCGGGACTGCCCACCCTCATCATGTGGGGAGAGCACGACGGGGTGATCCCGGTGCGCCATGCGCTGCAGGCCCACACGGCGATGCCGGGCAGCCGGCTGGAACTTTTCGAGGACGCGGGGCACTTCCCGCACCATGACGCGCCCGAGCGGTTCGTCGACGTGCTGGAGGACTTCCTCGCCACCACCACGCCGCAGGAGTACGACCCTGTGCTGTGGCGCCGGTTGCTGCGCCGCGGAAGGGTGGACGTGCCGCTCTACAGGGAGGTCGAGCCGCCGCACCCCTCCAGCGGGTCCTGAGGCCGCCCCCGTTCGCATACGTGGTGCTGGAGGGCCGAGCCGAGGCGATCCGGGTGGCCCACTCCCGCAGGAGAGTGGGCCACCCGGATCGCCGCACGCTCCATGGGCGAGGACACGCCGAGGCCGTGCGGAATCCTCCAGCGGTAGGGGAGCCGGGCCCGTGCACCCCTACCGGCCGGCCGTACGCACGCCGTTCTCGGCCGGTTGCCGATGCACGGTCAATGGCGCCATAGGCGAACGGCGCCAAGGCGCTCGGCCCGCGCGGCGGTCAGCGCACCGACTCCAGGAGGCGGGCCGCGTGCATCCGCCCGGCGTGCTCGACGAGGGCGACCAGAACCTCCTTGCCCGACGCGCGCTCCCGGGCGTCGCAAGGGACGACAGGGGTGCCGGCTTGCAGGTCGAGGGCGCGCGCGATGTCCTCGGGACGGTGTTCCAGCGCTCCGGGGAAGCGGTTGACGGCGACGGCGAAGGGAATCTTCCGGTGCTCGAAGAAGTCCACGGCCGGGAAGCAGTCCTCCAGACGGCGCGTGTCGGCGAGCACGACCGCGCCGAGCGCGCCCTGTGACAGCTCGTCCCACAGGAACCAGAAGCGGTCCTGGCCCGGGGTGCCGAACAGGTAGAGCGACAGTCCCGCCCTGATGGTGATCCTGCCGAAGTCCATCGCCACGGTGGTCGTGGACTTCCGCTCGACGCCCATGGTGTCGTCCACATGACGGCCGGCCTCCGTCAACTGCTCCTCGGTGCGCAGCGGCCGGATCTCGCTCACCGCACCCACCATGGTGGTCTTGCCGACCCCGAAGCCCCCCGCGATGAGGATCTTCAGGGCCATGACCGGCGTCTCAGAGTGCCCGGAGTCCATTGATCACCTCTCGCAGGATGCGCTCGTCCGGTAGCTGCGCCGGCGGTACGGGTCTGCTCACCCGTACGCCGCCGAGCGCCAGCAGGTCGCCGAGGAGCACGCGTACCACGCCCACCGGCAGGTCGGCGTCGGCCGCCAGTTCGGCGACCGACAGGGGCTCGTCCCGGCACAGCGCGAGCAGCGCGCTGTGCTCGGGGGCGAGCGTGGGATCGTCCGCGGCGCCAGGTTCGGCGAGCACCAGGGCGATCAGGTCCAATGCGGCGACAGCTGCGCCTGGCCGGGTGCGGCCGCCGGTCACGGCGTAGGGACGCACCATGGGCCCGGCCGCGTCGTCGTACCACAGGCCGTCCGGCCCGCGCGAGTGTCCGCCGTCCATCACCCGTTCGCCGACCGGCCCGCGGCCGGTTCGGCGGCGCCGAGGCGCGGTGGGGTGTACAGGTGCTCCCCCACGCGCTTGACCAGCCGGGCCATCTCGTAGGCGATCATCCCGATGTCGGCTCCCGCCTCGGTGAACACCGCGAGACACGATCCCTCACCCGCGGCGGCCACGAAGAGGAAACCCTGATCGAGTTCGACCATGGTCTGCCGGACCCGGCCCGCCTCGAAATGGCGACCGGCGCCCTTGGCGAGGCTGTGGAAGCCCGATGCGACAGCAGCCAGGTGCTCGGCGTCCTCCCGGGTCAGCCCGCACGAGGAGCCCACGGCCAGGCCGTCGCCCGACAGCACCACGGCGTGCCGGACGTGGGCCACCCGGTCGGTGAGGTCGTCCAGCAGCCAGTCCAGTTCACCGGACCGGTTCGGTGTGTCGATCATTCGAGCTCTCCTTCGCGGGGTGCCGGGTCCGTACCGCGGGCGTGGTGCCGCCCGCCTTCCTCGGGCAGTGCGTGCGGACCGCCCCAGGGGCCCGTCTCCCCGGGAGCGGGCCGGCCGCCGCCGGGCTCCGGGGCGGGTCGCAGGGGGGTCGGGCCGGCGGCCTGCCCGTCGGTGGTGTCACGGGCCGCAGGACCGCCGCCGCGGACCCAGCCGCGCCGGAAGGCGGCCATCGTCGAACGCGCCTGCTCCGCCGTCCGCTCGGGGGCGTCACGCCCCGTGTCCCGCGGCCCGAAGGAGGGTTCGGGTGCGCGAGGCTCGAGGAGCTGCGGGGCGAGACTCGCGCGACGTACGCGGCGCGGGAGTACGCCGGCGGCGGAGGACGCGGGAGCCTCGGCCGCCGCGGATGCGGGCGCGGCACCTCGCTCCGGGGCGGTGGCCGCAGCCGCCCCGGGTGCGGGCAGACGGACGGGCCGGGGCACGGAGGGGTGCGGCGGTGCGGCGTCGCCGTGGCCGCGAGGGAAGGCCGCCGGGGCCGTCGGGACCTGGGCGGGTTCCTGGCGCGGTGCAGGTCCGTGCGGGCCGGCCACCGGGCTCCCCGCCCCGGCTCCCCGTTCGGCGCGGGCCTCGGGTGCCCTCATGTCGACCAGGGCGGTGGGCAGGAGGACCACGGCGGTGGTCCCGCCGTACGGGGAGGAGCGCAGTGAGACCTTGACGTCGTGCCGCCGGGCGAGCCGGCTGACGACGAACAGGCCCAGCCGGTCGCTGTCGAACAGGTCGAGCGCCTCCGTCCGGGCGATGCGCCGGTTGGCCTCCGCCATGGCCTCGTTGCCCATGCCCAGGCCGCGGTCCTCGATCTCGAGGGCGTAGCCGTTGCCGACCTGCTCGCCGTCGACGCGCACCTTGGTGTGCGGCGGGGAGAACTGGGTGGCGTTCTCGACGAGTTCGGCGATCAGATGGGTGAGGTCGGCGACCGCGGAGCCGATGACCGCCGCCTGCGGGAGCCGGCGGACCTCGACGCGGGCGTAGTCCTCGACCTCCGCGACGGCGGCGCGCACCACATCGGTGAGGGGCACGGGCTTGCTCCAGGCGCGGCCGGGAGCGGAGCCGGAGAGAATGATCAGTCCCTCGGCGTGCCGCCTCATACGGGTGGTGAGGTGGTCGAGCTTGAACAGGTCCTCCAGCTCGCCCGGGTCCTCGGTGCGCCGTTCCATGGCGTCCAGCAGGGCTAGCTGACGGTGCACCAGGACCTGCTGCGGCGGGCCAGGTTGACGAAGACGCCGGAGACGCCGTCGACCAGTTCGGCGCGCTCCGCGGCAGCACGCAGCGCGGCACGCTGCACAGTGGCCACGGCTTCGGCGACCTGGCCGATCTCGTCGGCGCCGTGCCTGCCGAGGGGCGCCTCCTTGCCCAGGTCGATCTCCTCTCCCGCGCGGAGCCGCCGCATGGCCTGAGGCAGTTTGCGGCGAGCGAGCTCGAGTGCGGTGTTGCGCAGGCCGATCAGCTCGACGACGAGGCCGCGGCCGATCCGTACGGAGATGAGGAGAGAGGCGAGGACGGCGAGCAGACCGAGCATGACGGCGATGCCCGAGGGACTCGACAGGCCGTCCGCGACGGTCCGGTCGGCCGGTGCGGCGGCCTCGGCGACGTGGCCCAGCCCGGACAGCACTTGCGCTGCCGTCCGGTCCCAGACGTCGGGACTCGTGGCGTCCGCGGCCGCCTTGCCGGGCCCGGCGTCGAGGACGGCGTCCTCCATGGCCTCGAGGTCCACGTACGCGGTGGAGCGGGCCAGCCGGTCCCAGGCGCCGCGGCCGCGGCCGCCGAGGTCGGCCGTGGAGCCCGCGACCAGGACGCGGCGGGCGGTGACGGCGCCGCTCAGTTCGCGGTAGCGGTCCGCGGGAAGGTCACGGGTGAGGGCCGCCGCGGTGAGCAGCGCGTCCTCACGGGACAGTTGTTCAGCGGCACGGTCGATCTCCAGGGCGACGTGCTCACCGCGGGACGCGGCAAGGGCGCCGCCGATCGCGAAGCCGTCGTCGATGGCGCCGGTGTAGGACTGGTACGTCTCCCGCCAGTCCGCCGTGCCCCGCGTGATGTCCCCGCGGGAGCCGCGCAGGCGCTCCAGTTCGCCGACGAAGGTGCGGACCCGTACGACCGCGGCGCCCGGCAGGCCCGCTCCCTCGGCGACGGTGTGGCCGCCGTCCAGCCGCAGCCTCGCGGCGGCGCGGTCGGTGGCCGCGGCGCGCTTGCTCAGATCGGCGGCCGCCCCGGAGGTGGGCCGGGTCAGGTAGCGCGTGGCGGCGCGGCGTTCGGCCTGCAGGGCGGTCACGGCGCCCGCGACCGGCTCGCGGACCGTTTCGGCGACGCGCTGGGCGCGCAGCCGCCCGGAGACGTCCTGGGCTGTGGTGACGGCCGCGAAGGCCCACAACGCCATCAGGGACACGATGGGCACCATGAGGAGGGACACGATCTTCGCGCGTACGCTCCTCGGCCGCAGGCTCGGCCGCCCGCGCGCGGCGTCGCCCTATATGCCGTCGTTCTCGCCGAGGGGCTTCTCGTCCGCGGGGAGCCCGGCGTGCGCTCTGCGGCCCCGTGGCGGCGTCACAGGGCGCCCTCGCCGACGCGCTGCGCGGTCGCGGAGGCCACGCGTTCCCTCGCCGTCGGTGAGAGCGCGACGAAGGCGGAGGTGAGGAAGAGGTAGGAGCCGAGCCCGACGATGAGGGGGAAGAGGAACGCCATCGCCTCTGCTCCGGGCAGCACATCCGCCGAGGGTCGGACCTGGACGTCCACGGCGAGCATCCCGGTGTAGTGCATGCTGCTGACGGCGGCGCCCATCACCAGGGACGCGACGGCGACGATCACGGGCCGGTGGATGGTGAGCGCCGCCCACAGGGCGGCGGTCGCGGCGGCCCAGGCGATGACGACGGACAGCGCCACGAGCCAGGGTTCGTAGGCCACCGTGCCGTGCAGATGTACGGCGGCCATGCCCAGGTAGTGCATGCTGGCCACGCCGGCACCCGTGGTGAGGCCGCCCACCGCCAGGGCCCGGAAGCGGCTGCCTCCGTACCCGACGGCGAAGACCCCGAGACCGACGACCACCATGGCGACGGCCAGGCTGAGGACGGTCAGGGGGACGTCGTAGCGGATCTCGGTGCCGCTGACGCGGAAGCCGAGCATGGCGACGAAGTGCATCGTCCAGATACCGGTGCCCAGAGCGCTCGCGGCGGTGATCAGCCAGTTGCGCCGGGAACGGCCGGTCGTGGCCAGGGCCCGTACGGTGCAGCGCAGTCCGAGCGCGGCACCCACGCACGCCATGGCGTACGAGAGCAGCGGTGTCAGCCAGCCGAAGGCGGCGTGGTCCATGTGTCCCATGGCCCCGGGACGCTAGTGCGAACGTGGTGGCACGCTCGTGCCATGACTGAACCCTGCCGCTTTTGACAACGCGCTTGCCGACTGGGGACCTTGACGATCGTGTTCGGCACGAACCTGCGCAAAGGAAGCGTCTCAGCCGTTGCGCGGCGCGTACATGATGATGCCCACGCCCACCAGGCACACCAGGGCGCCCGCCACGTCGTAGCGGTCCGGCCGGTAACCGTCGGCCGCCATCCCCCACGCGAGCGAGCCCGCGATGAACACACCACCATAGGCGGCGAGGATGCGGCCGAACTCGGCGTTCGGCTGCAGGGTGGCGACGCACCCGTAGAGCCCCAGGGAAATGACGCCGGCGCCGATCCACACCCAACCGCGGTGTTCGCGCAGCCCCTGCCAGACCAGCCAGGCCCCGCCGATCTCCAGCAGCGCGGCGAGCAAGAACAAGGCGACGGAACGCAGCGGGATCATGCGACCATGATGCCCCGTACCCCGTGCCCTCCCGGGCGGGCCCCCAACCGGAGGTGGTCGTCGTGCACACCGATCCCGCACAGGTCCGCGCCTTCTTCGCCGCCCGCGCCGCCGGCTGGGAGACCCGCTATCCCGACGACGCCCCCGCCTACCGGGCCGCTGTAGCCGAACTGGGCTTGCGGGAGGGACAGGCGGTCCTCGACGCGGGGTGCGGCACGGGCCGGGCGCTGCCCTTCCTGCGGGCGGCCGTGGGAGCGTCCGGGACGGTCGTCGGCGCCGATCTGACGCCCGAGATGCTCGCCGAGGCGGTACGGGCCGGTCGCCGTGAACACGGCGCCCTGCTGCTGGCCGACTGCGCCCGGCTCCCTTTGCGCGACGGCGCCCTGGACGCCGTCTTCGCCGCGGGGCTGATCGGGCACCTGCCGGACCCGCGGGTGTGCCTGCGGGAGCTGGCCCGGGTCACCCGGCCGGGCGGCCGGCTCGCGCTCTTCCACCCGATCGGCCGGGCGGCACTGGCCGCCCGGCAGAGCCGTGAGCTCACCCCTGACGACGTGAGGGCGGAGCCCAACCTGGGGCCGCTGCTGGAGTCCTCGGGCTGGACCATGACGTCGTACACGGACACCGACGAGCGGTTCCTGGCGATGGCGTCGTCACTCGGGTAGCGGTCGTCGCGCGGTGTCGGGCTCCGCCGATGGGCGTCCGCGCCGGCACGGGTGTGCTGAGCGGGCAGGGCCGCCGGCGCCAGCCCGGCGGCCCGCGCCTGGGACTCCTTCAGCCCGGTACGGGCGATCTCCAGGTCGCACACCTTGCTGACGGCCGTGCCCACCACGCCGGGGAAGGTGGCGTAGCCGCCGCCGATGTTGGTGCCGATGACCCGGCCCTGCTTGTTGGCGTGGGTGCCCAGCGGGATGTGCTGCATCCCGCCGGAGATTAGGTTGAGGACCTCCACGCAGTCCCCTCCCGCCCAGATCGCCTCCTCGCCGCGCACGCGCATCGCGCGGTCGGTGAGCAGCCCGCCGTGGGCGCCGACCGGCAGCCCCGCGTCACGGGCGAGGCCGGTCTCAGGCGTGACGCCGAGACCGAGCACGACGACGTCCGCGAGGTACTCGCCCCGGTCGGTGGCCACGGCACGGACCCGGCCGTCCGCCCCGGTGAGCACCTCGCGCACCGGGGGCCCCGGTGACGACGGTGACGCCGAGGCCCTCCATGGCCTCCCGTACGAGCCGGCCCATGTCCGGGTCCAGGGTGGCCATGGGCTGCTCGGAGCGTTCGACGAGGGTGACCCGGAGCCCGTGCCGCAGCATGGCCTCGGCCATCTCCACGCCGATGTAGCCGCCGCCGACCACGACGGCGTTCCGCAGGGGCCTGCTGTCGAGGGCGTCCAGGATGTCCTCCCCGTCACCGAGGGTCTGCACGCCGTACACGCCCGCCGCGTCGATCCCCGGGATCGGCGGGCGCTTGGGGACGGCGCCGGTGGCGATGACGAGCCGGTCGTACCCCGTCCAGTCCTCCGCCCCGAAGACGTCGCGGGTGCGCACCCGCCCTCGGTCCCGGTCGATCTCCACGACCTCGACACCGAGCCGCACGTCGATGTCGCGGGCGCGGTGCTGCTCGGGCGCACGGGCGATCAGCGCGTCGGGGCCGGTGGTGTCCCCCGCGATCCAGTAGGGGATCCCGCAGGCGGAGTAGGAGGTGTGGCGCCCGCGTTCGAAGGCGACGATCTCCAGCTCATCGGGCCCTTTCCTCCTGCGCGCCTGGGACGCCGCCGACATCCCCGCGGCGTCCCCGCCGACGACCACCAGCCGTTCCCTCATGCCCCGCAGCGTATGTGCCGCCCCGGTGTCCGGCACGGCCGCCCCCGTGCCGCAGACTGGAGGCCATGGACCTGCAGATCACCGCGACCTCCCCGGACCATCCGGCGGCCCTCCTCGACCTGCCGTGGAACGTGCCGCTGGAGGAGTGGCCGGAGGAGTACCTGGTGGCGCTGCCGCGCGGCATCTCGCGGCACGTCGTTCGCTTCGCCCTGGCCGGCGACGAGGTCGTGGCGGTCAAGGAGGTCGGCGAGTGGGCCGCCGTCCGGGAGTACGGGCTGCTGCGCGACCTGGACCGGATGGGCATACCCGCGGTCGACGCCCTGGCCGTCGTCACCGGCCGCACCGACGCACGCGGCGAGCCGCTGGAGCCGGTGCTGATCACCCGCCACCTGGTCGGCTCGCAGCCCTACCGCTCGATGTTCGAGACGACCATGCGCCCGGGCACGGTCAACCGGCTGCTGGACGCGCTCGCCGTTCTGCTGGTCCGGCTGCACCTGGCGGGCTTCGCCTGGGGCGACTGCTCGCTGTCGAACACCCTCTTCCGGCGTGACGCGGGCGCCTATGCCGCCTACCTGGTGGACGCCGAGACGGGACAGATCCAGCCCACCCTCTCGCGCGGCCAGCGGGACTACGACATCGAGGTGGCCCGGGTCAACATCGCGGGCGAGCTGCTGGACCTTGAGGCGGGCGGCTCGCTGCACCCCGCGGTGGACCCGATCACCTTCGGCCAGGCCATCGCGGACCGCTACGAGGAGCTGTGGCACGAGCTCACCCGCGAGTCGGTGTACCCGGTGGCCAAGCGGCACTACATCGACCGGCGCATCCGGCGGCTGAACAACCTCGGATTCGACGTCGCGGAGATGCAGATCCAGAAGTCGCCCGACGGCGACAACATCACATTCCTGCCCAAGGTCGTGGACGCCGGGCACCACCAGCGCCAACTGCTCCGGCTCACCGGCCTGGACGCCGAGGAGAACCAGGCCCGCAGCCTCCTCAACGACCTCGAGACATGGATGGCGACCCAGGAGGACTACGCCCCGGGCGACCCGCTGGGCGCCCGCCCCGAGGTGCTCGCCCACCGGTGGGTCCGCGACGTCTTCCGGCCCACGGTCCGCGCCGTGCCGCGGGAACTGCGCGGCTCGCTGGACACCGCGCAGATCTACCACGAGCTGCTGGAGCACCGCTGGCTGATGTCGGAGCGGGCGCAGCGCGACGTGGGCCTGGACGCGGCGGTCGAGGACTACGTCCGCACCGTGCTCCTCGCGTCGCCGCAGGGACCCGCCGTTCCCCTGCCGCCGGAGTAGGGCCGGGGAGTAATCTCGGCGGATGACCGACCGCAGTTCGCTGAGGGGCGTCTTCGACGAGGACGCCGAACTGTACGACCGGGTTCGGCCCGGATATCCCGGCGTGGTCTTCGACGACCTGACCGCCGTGGCGGGCCTTCGTCCCGGCGCGCGCGTGCTGGAGATCGGCTGCGGGACCGGGCAGGCCACCGTGCCGCTCGCGGCGCGCGGCTTCCGCGTCACGGCGGTCGAGCTGGGGCCGTCGATGGCGGCGGTCGCCCGGCGCAGGCTGGCGGCCTCCCCCGGGGCCGAGGTGGTCGTCTCAGCCTTCGAGGACTGGCCGCTCCCGGACGAGCCGTTCGACGCGGTGGTCGCGGCCACGGCCTTCCACTGGATCGATCCCGCGGTGGCCGTCGTGAAGTGCGCCGAGGCCCTTCGCCCCGGCGGGGTGCTGGCCGTCATCGCCACCCACCATGTGGACGGCGGCTCGCGGGACTTCTTCGCCGACGTGCAGGAGTGCTACGAGCGCTTCACACCGGAGAGGCCGCCTCGCCCGCGGCCGAGCGCGGCGGCTCTCGTTCCCGCGGACAGCGGGGAGACCGACCGCTCCGGGTGCTTCGGTCCGGCCGTCTTCCACCGCTACGAGCGCGAACTGCCCTACACCACCGACGAGTACCTCGATCTGCTGCTGAGCTACTCCAACCACCGGGCACTGCCCGCCGTGCTTCGCGAGGGCCTGCTCGCGTGTGTCCGCGCGCTGATCGACGGACGCTACGGCGGCCGCGTCGTCAAGCGGTACCTGACGGAGCTGCGGATCACGCGGCGGCTGTGACGCTGCCGCAGGCCAGGCGCGTACGAGGTGTGCAGGGGCGGCGCGTCACGGCCCCCGCGGGCTCGCAGCCGTTCTCCCCCTGACCGCCGCTGTCCCGGAGGGCAGGCGGCACGCTTCGCCGTGGGGTGGGACGCCGCTTTCGTCCCGCCCCGCCGAGCGCCGGGCATCGGACCTCGAGACACGCCGCAGGCACCGGCGCATCCGGGTGAGGCGAGCCGCCCACCCGGCGTGTCCCCTCCACGCGCGCCGGTCATATGAGCTGATGTTCGCTCCATGGGTTCACACCGTGCGGCCAAGCACGCGCGCCGCCGCGCGGCCGGAGGTCCACGGCGTGCCACCCGCGTCTGGGCGACGGCCGCCGCGACGGCCGGTGCCGTCGCCGTCGCCGCCATCGGGGTGCAGAGCCTGCTCATCCGCACCGACCCACCCCCCGTCCACGCCCGCCCCGCACCAAGCCCGCAGCTCATGCCCCTCCCCGACCCGGCCGCACGGGCCGGGCTGCAGCACGTACCGCTCCACCCGGCCCGCGAACCCGCCATCGTGCCCCGCAAGAGCTGGGGCGCCGACGAGTCGCTGCGCACCGAGCCCCCGCACTACAGCGCCACGGTCAAGGCGGTGTTCCTGCACCACACGGACAGCGGCAACGGCTACAAGTGCGCGGACGTGCCAGAAACCATCCGCGACATCTACTCCGGCCACATCCAGAGCCGCCACTGGGACGACGTCGCCTACAACTTCTTCGTCGACAAGTGCGGCACGATCTACGAGGGACGGGCCGGGGGCTCCGACCGCCCCGTCACCGGGGCGCACTCCCTCGGCTTCAACCAGGACACCATGGGCATCGCCGCGATCGGCACCTACGACGACAAGGGCAGCGTCCCGCCGGCGATGGCCGAGGCGATCGCGCGGCTCGCCGCCTGGAAGCTCGGGCTGTCCGACATCGATCCCCGAGGGAAGGTCACCCTGGTGTCCAGCAGCAGCAAGAGCCGCTTCAAGAAGGGCGAGCGGGCGGTCTTCCACGTGATCGCGGGCCACCGGGACGCGTACATGACCGACTGCCCCGGAAAGGAGCTGTACGCCAAGCTCCCGGAGATCCGCACCGAGGCCGCCAGGCTGCAGGGCCGCCCCCCGCCGGCCGCCGCGCAAAGCGACGACTGACCGGCCCGCCCGCGATCAGCGAGGCGCCAGCGCCAGCAGCGCGACATCGTCGCGCACCGCACCCGCATGCCGGTGCAGGTCTTCCCACACCGCGTCGACAACGGCCTGAGGACAGGGGACAGCACCTTCGGCCAGCCAGGCGGCGAGGCGTTCCGCAAGCGGGTAGAAGACCCCGGCGGCGTCACGGGCCTCGGTCACCCCGTCGGTATAGGCGAGGATCACGTCCCCCGGCACCAGGGGCACGACGGAAGGCGGCGCCGGTTCCTGTCCGGGCAGCCCGGCGCCGAGCGGCGGACCGTGCTCGCACGTGAGCTCCCGTACCTCGCGGCCGCGCAGCAGCAGGGCGGGCGGATGCCCCTGGCAGACCAGCCGCACCCATGACCCGTCGTCGGGAAACTCCAGCAGCAGGGCGGTGGCGAACAGTTCGTCGTCCCCGGCCGCGTCCAGGGACAGCCGCCGTTCGAGACGCCGGGCCACACCGCGCAGCTCCCGCTGGTCGAGCACCGCCTCGCGGAAGGCGCCGAGCAGGGCCGCGACCGTGCCGACCGCGGCAAGGCCGTGTCCCTGCACGTCGGCGACCAGCGCCCGTACGCCATGGGGCCCGTTCCGCACGTCGTACAGGTCGCCGCCCACCAGGGTGCCGCGCTGTGCGGCCCGGTACAGGGCGGCGCAACGCACCTGCCCCACATCGCCGGGCACCGGGGCGAGGACGGCGAGCTGCGCTGCCTCCGCCACCGACCGGGCCAGCACCAGCCGGCCCCGGAAGCGCCGCTGCAGCGCGGCGATGACCACGCTGAGGGCGCCGATGAGCACGACGGCGCCGAGCTCGGCGCCGACCAGCGTTCCCGAGCCCACCACGGGGAGCTCCATGACGACCACGACGGTGGTGGCCAGGATCGCGGTGCCCGCCACGCCGTAGGTGAGCGCGGCGAGCGGCGCGACGGCCGCGTAGTAGGCCCCGAGTTCCACGTCGCCGGGGGTGACGCCCTGAGCCAGGATCAGCGCGCCGAGCAGGGCGACCGGGAGCACGCGCAACCAGCGCGGCGGTGCGCCGATCCGCAGCGTGCCGTCCTCGGCCGGAGCCGTGCCCATGCACGCACCGTATCCGTGAGCGGCGCGGGCCGCGCGTCTCAGAGGCGGCCGCGGTCGCGGGTCGTGGCCGCGTGCCACGACCCGCGGCGAGCTCGCTGTGGTGCCGTCAGCCGACCTCGAGGCGGGCGTGCGCCGCGTCGAAGGCGGCGGCACGGCACCGGCATCGGCGGTACGTCGTGGAAACCGCCGTCGCAACGATCCACCGGCGGGCCGCCGGCCTCGCCGCTACCGGGCCGCGTTCGACGCCCTGACCTCATGGGTGGAGCGGAGCCGGACGCCTCCCGCGGACCGCACGGTGCCCCGGCCGGCGAGCGGGGACGTCGTCGACTCCTGCGCGCTGTCCTGAGTCAGACCCGCTCGAGCGGACGGTGCGGCCCTTCGGGGAGCTCGACGGCGATCGGATCGCCGGGCCGCACCTCCCCGCCGTGCAGGACCACGCCCATGATCCCGCCCTTGCGGACGACCGCCCCGCGCTCGTCCCTGCCCACGACCTGCCGCAGCAGACCCGGCCGGAAGCCGTCGATCTGGCGGCAGGGGTTGCGCAGACCGGTCACCTCGACGACGGCCTCGGCACCAAGCCGCAGCCGTGTCCCGACGGGCAGGCCCAGCAGGTCGACGCCGCGCGTGGTGACGTTCTCGCCGAGCTCGCCCGGGGCGACCTCGAAGCCGGCGGCGCGCAGCTCGTCGTGGAGTTCGCCGTGGATGAGGTGGACCTGGCGCAAGTTGGGCTGCGTCGGGTCCTGGGCCACCCGCGACCGGTGCTGCACCGTCACCCCGAGATGGGCGTCCCCCTCCACGCCGAGCCCGGCCAGCAGCCGGATGCTGCCCCGGGCGGGCTTGCTGAAGTGGTGCCCCTCGTCGCGGCTGACGGCGGTGACGGTCGCGGTCATGGTCGCCTGCTCCCCCCTCGGTCGGTTCGGGATACCCTCAGTCTAACCAGGAGCTTCATTGAACTTTCAATGATGCCGCCGTAAGGTGGACTCATGCCTGTTCGCCGTCTCAACCACGCCGTGCTCTACATCCGTGACGTCGCGCGGTCGGTGGAGTTCTACACCGCCGTGTTCGGCTTCACCGTCGACACGGAGATCCCCGGACGCGCCGCCTTCCTGAGCGCCGCGGGCACGCTCAACGACCACGACCTGGGACTGTTCGCGATCGGCCCGGACGCGCCCGGCCCCGAGCAGGGCCGCGTCGGTCTCTACCACCTGGCCTGGGAGGTCGGCACACTCCGCGAACTGGCCGACACCGCCCGTCTGCTCAGCGAACGCGGCGCGCTCGTCGGCTCCAGCGACCATCTCGTGTCGAAGTCGCTGTACGCCAAGGACCCGGACGGCAACGAGTTCGAGGTGATGTGGCGTGTCCCCCGCGAGGACTGGCCCCAAGACCAGGAACTCGCCGCACCGCTCCCCCTCGACCTGCAGGCGGCGCTGGACCGCTGGGGGCCCGACCGCAGGACCGGCGCCGCCGCTGGCTCCGTGACCTGAGCACGGGCCGCACCGCGCGTCCGCGGCGCCGTCACCTTCCGATCTGGCGCCTGCCGGACCGGCGCAGCCTGCGCCGCTGGGAGGGGTCCAGGGTGAGGTAGGCGGCCACGGGGACGCCCACGATGACCAGCAGGGCCAGCCACCAGGGCAGCACCCACAACAGGATCAGGCCGACGGCCGCGCCGCCGACGGCGACCTTCGCGCGATTCGACATCTTCCCGCCCTCCGTCCGCGGCACATGCCGCGCTCACTGGGATCAACGCGGGACCGCACGCCGCGGTTCCCCGCAGCAGGCGCCGCGGTCCACCCGCACGGCGCGCCCCGCCCGCATCGGGCAGGGCGCGACCGGCGGGAGCTCACTCGTGACGGCGTTCGGCCAGTTCCCTGGTTTCCTGCGGGGGCGCGTCCTGCGGCGCCGAGCACTCCGGGGCCGTCTCCGGCCCGTCGGGGGCGGTCGGCCGTTCACGGTCGCGGACCGCCTCGGCGCGCACGAGCGCGCCTAGGGCCGCGTAGATGTCCACGGGCATGGTGGGGTCCTCCTGCTGGTCTCGTCCTGCTGACACCCCGTTTCGGGCATGGGTACGCTGCGGTCCGCCGCATGGGCGAGGACCGCGGGCGCCGTCAGCAGCGCAGGACGAGGTGCAGGTGGTCGGGTCTGCCCGCGGGGGCGACGTGCCGGGCGGGGCCGCGGAGCGCGGCGCCGACGGGATTCGGGGGGCAGGTGTCGTGGACGATGTCCGCCGCGTGGCCCTGGACGGCGCCGGCACGCTGCTGGGGAGCGGCCGGCGGGGCGGTCCGCCGCCCGACGCCCACCGGAAGGTGCTGGTTCTGCTCGTCCCCGTCGTGGGTGGCGACGGCGAAGGCAGCCACCGGTTCCAGCGGCTGCAGGGCCGCGACCCCCGGTGCGCACAGCGCGTGGAGCAGGCACACCAGGGCCGCGAAAAGCCCGACGGCGGCCCCTGCCGGGACCCGGCGGGGACGTCCCGCTGCGCCATGCGGCATGCGCTGCTCCTCCGGATGCGTACCCCCACTCTTAACCGGGCGCGCGCTCGGACCGGGTGGCGCACTACGCTGATCGGCACACGCGTTCACCCGGCGGGCGCAGTGCGCGCCGCCGCGCCCGCACGCGAATCGCGCGGGGGTGAGGGTGGAGGGCCCGTGGCGCGCGTCCCTCGCCGTCCGCGTCCTCCACGGCGTTCGACCGGGCCTGTGCGGCGGACCCCTGGCTCTTCACAACCTCAGCCCTCGGCGGCCTTCGGCAGACGAAGCGCCACCGCGCACCCTTGCGGGGCACGCCGGACCCCCTCGGCCGCTCAGGACACCCCAGCCGGTACGATCGCTCCCGGCACTCCGCCCGGAACCTCGCGGACGTGCCCCACCCCGCACGTGCCCGACCAGGACGGGGTGGCGGCCGGGTCGCCCGCCGGGAACCGCCACAGCGGTGCCGGGGCGCTCGGCGACTCTCCCCCGACCCATGCCCGGGCTCAGGCTCCCTTGTAGCGGGTGAAGGCGGGGAACGCCGCCGCCAGGCCCAGCATCGCCACGATGACGAGCACTCCGCCCGCGGTGACCGCGGTACGCGTCCCGAACGCGGAGGCGGCCGTGCCGTGCAGCAGGTCGGCCACCCGGGGACCGCCTGCCACGACGACCGTGAAGACGCCCTGCATGCGGCCGCGCATGTCGTCCGTCGCCACCGACTGCAGGATCGCGCTGCGGAACACCATCGAGACCATGTCGGCGAACCCGGCCAGCGCGAGGAAGGCCGCCGCCCACCACAGACTGCCGCTCAACCCGAGCCCGGCGACGGCCGCCCCCCATCCGCAGACGGCGATGACGACCATCAGACCGTGCCGCTTGGCGCGGGAGAACGTGCCCGAGAACAGCCCGCCGGCGACCGCGCCGACCGGGATGGCCGCGAACAGCAGGCCGTATGCGAAACCCTCGCCCCAGGGGGCGTATGTGGTGGCGGCGAGCTGCGGGAACAGGGCGCGCGGCATGCCGAAGACCATGGCGACGATGTCGGCGAGGAAGGACAGCAGCAGGATGCGCTGCGCGGTGATGTAGCGGAACCCGGCACCCACCTCGCGCCAGCCGCCGCGCCGGGCCACTGGCGCCCCGCTCGCCTCCAGCGGCGGCAGCGCCGGCAGTCGCCACACCGCCCACACGGTCACGGTGAGGGCGATCGCGTCGATGAGGTAGAGGTCGGGCAGGCCGATGGCCGGTATCAGCGCGCCGGCGAGCAGCGGGCCGACGATCAGGCCGGTCTGCATCACGGTCGATCCGAGCGCGATGGCGGCGGGCAGTTCCTCGGCGGGCACCAGGCGGGCAATGGCGGCGCTGCGCGCCGGGGCGTTCATGCCGGCCGCCGCCTGCTGGGCGGCGAGCAGGACCATGAGCAGCCAGACGGACCGCGCGCCCGCGAAGGCCTGTACCCAGAAGAGCAGCGAGGTCACGGCGATGCCGATGTTGGTGTACAGCATCAGCTTGCGCCGGTCCACGCTGTCGGCGACCGCCCCGCCCCACAGGGCGAAGACCACGAGCGGGACCAGCCCGGCGATGCTGGAGTAGCCGACCCA
Organism: Actinacidiphila sp. bgisy167; assembly: GCF_057707665.1. NCBI lineage: Bacteria > Bacillati > Actinomycetota > Actinomycetes > Kitasatosporales > Streptomycetaceae > Actinacidiphila > Actinacidiphila sp. bgisy167. Next base: position 58,288 of record NZ_JBYIQP010000032.1, read on the forward strand.
CGCGGACGAGCCGGTGATGTCGTAGATCTGCTTCGGCACCGCGACGGCGGTGAGCTGGCTGCCCACAGCGGTCACGGTGGTGGAGCTCCACAGGCGGCGGTAGGCGGGGTGGCGCAGGGGACGGGTGTCCATGAGCCACCGCCCGCGGCGGCTGCCGCGGCCCTGGCGGTCGGCCGCCGCGACGCGGTCCTCGGCGGGGGCGTCGCCGGCTGTCTTCTCGGTGCTGTCCACGGGTGCTTTTTGCTTCCTCGTACAACTATCGCTGACCCGCAGACACTACCCGCCCTTTCGCCCGGTGTGTGACGGCGGACGGGCAAGGCCGGGACCTGCGCCCTCACGAGGACCGAACGCGCGGCACGCGGACCCGGGACACGGCACGCGAGCGGTCCGGGGGCCGGCGGCGGGGCGGCCCGCCCCCGGATCGTCGGGCCGGCCCGGTCGGTGCGATGCCGTGTCGCCGTGAACTCGTACGGGCCCACCGGCACTTGTCACGCGCGACGGCACAGGGGCGGCTCCCCGCCTCACGCGTTCGGCCCAGCCCGGCGGTCCCTCGAACACGAAGTGTGATGACCTGGTTGCGCAGCCGGAGGTGGGGACGGCGTGGCCGCTCGCTGTCGGGGCGGCACCCGACACCCGCCCCACGGCGGCTCACCGATGCCGACCAGCCCCGCGTCTCGCAACGGGCGGAAACGAAGGCGTGGCGATGAAAGCTGTCCCGGCCGCCGGCCGAATACCCAGGCGCGGACTGCTCTGCGGGCTCGCCGCACTGGTCGCCCTCGGGATGCTGCTCGCCACCTGCACCGCCGTGCGGCACTCACGCGGCACCGCCGGGCCCGCTCCGACCGGACCGCCTTCCACGAGCCCCGCCGGCACCATCCATCTGGATCTGCGGCGCTACTACACGCAGGACATGCGCTGGCGACCCTGCCCCGACCGGTCGTTCCAGTGCACGAGCCTCACGGTGCCGCGGGACTACGCGCATCCGCGGGCGGGCGACATCTCGCTGGCCGTGATCCGCAGGCCCGCCACCGGCCGCGGCGCCGAGCGCATCGGCGCGCTGCACGTCAACCCCGGCGGGCCGGGGATCTCCGCGATCGACGACCTGCGGGCCTACGCCGACACCTACTCCCCCTCCCTGCGTGCCGCGTACGACCTGGTCGCGGTCGACCCGCGCGGGGTCGGCCACAGCACGCCGGTGGACTGCGGTGCAGCGAGGCCCCGGACCGCCGCGACGCGCGGCACGCACCCTCCGGACCGGGCCGCCGTCATCGACACCTGGGCCGCCTACCACGCGGAGGTCGCCGCGGACTGCGCCCGGACCGCCGGGGGCCTGCTGCCGCACGTGGGCACCCTCGACGCGGCCCGCGACCTGGACGTCGTCCGTGCCGCGCTGGACGACGAGAAACTCCACTTCCTCGGCTTCTCCTACGGCACCTACCTGGGCGCCACCTACGCCGAGCTCTTCCCCTCCCGTGTCGGCCGCATGGTCCTCGACGGCGCCGTCGACCCCGGCATGGACGGCTACCACGCCTACCTCAACCAGGCCCGGGGCTACCAGACCGCCTGGGAGTCCTTCGCCGCCGACTGCGCCCGCCGCGAGCACTGCCCGGTCGGCCACTCCGTCAAGGAGGCGGGCCGCACGCTGGACACCTGGGTGGCGGCGCTCGACCGCGCGTCCGTACGGCGGGGCGAGGACGACCACCTCGACGGCGAGGCCCTGCTCGGCGCGGTCGTCACCGCCCTGCGCGCGCCCGACTGGGAGACGCTGCGCGGGGTGCTCGCCGGTGTGCGGGACGGGGATCTCGCCGCGCTGCGGAAAGTCGTCGGGTCCGAGGACGCCGCCGCGACCGGTGATGCGTCCATGACGGCGGTCAACTGCCTGAGTTCCGCGCTCGAAGCGCGCTCGACACCCGGCCAGACCCTCGCGGCGCTGCCCGAATTCCTGCGGGCCTCACCGCAGTTCGGGGCCTTCTACAACGAGGACCTGTCGACCTGCGCGCACTGGCCGGCGCGGCCCACACAGGTCGCGCGGCGCGTCAGCGCGCGCGGTGCCGGTCCCATCCTCGTGATCGGCACCACCCGCGACCCGGCCACCCCCTACGACCAGGCCCGGGCACTGGCGGACCAGCTGTCCTCGGGCCGGCTCCTCACCTGGGACGGCGACGGGCACACCGCCTACCAGCGCGGCAGCCGCTGCGTGGACACCGCCGTCGACGACTACCTCCTGCGCGGGCTGCTCCCGCCCACCGGCGCGGTCTGCCGCTGACGCGACCCCCGCCCCGCGCCCCGGCGCGGCGCACAGAAAGGCGTGGCCATGAACCCACCCCGACGCAGGCTCCACGGCGTCGTCGCCGTGCTCGGCAGCTGCGGGCTGCTGCTCACCGCGTGCGCGGCGGGCGACCTCCACCAGACACCCGCCGGAGCGGTCACCACGGCGCCCGCCACGGCGGCGCTCACCGCCGTACCGGCGGAACTGGCCCGCTACTACGGGCAGCGGCCGGGCTGGCGGGCCTGCGACGCGGTGCCGTCGTTCCAGTGCGCCACCATCAAAGTGCCCCTGGACTACGACCGCCCCCAGGCGGGCGACATCACCCTGGCCGCGATACGCCGGCCGGCCACCGGCAGCGGCGCCGCGCGCGTCGGCTCGCTGCAGATGAACCCCGGTGGGCCCGGGTCGTCCGCGATCACCTATCTGCTCGACAACGCCGGCTCCTTCTCGCCCGCGGTGCGCGCCGCGTACGACCTGGTGGCGGTCGACCCGCGTGGCGTCGGCGCCAGCACCGTGGTGGACTGCGCCACGGACACCCCCGCGTCCGTCCAGGACCCCGGCGCGCGCAAGGCCGACATCGACGCCTCGGCCGCGGCCTACGCGCAGGTCGCGGCCGAATGCGCCCGGCACGCCGGGCGGTTGCTGCCGCACGTGGGCACAGTGGACGCCGCTCGCGACATGGACGTCGTCCGCGCCGTGCTGGGCGACGAAAGGCTCCACTATGTGGGCTTCTCCTACGGCACCTACCTGGGCGCCACCTACGCCGGGCTCTTCCCCTCCCGTGTGGGCCGCATGGTCCTCGACGGCGCCGTGGACCCGGCTCTGGACGGCTACGCGTTCACGATCGAGCAGGCACAGGGTTACCAGACCGCCTGGAAGTCCTTCGCCGCCGACTGCGCCACCCGCCCCGACTGCCCCGTGGGCCACTCGGTCCAGGAGGCCGGCCGCACGCTGAACGGCCTGGTGGCGAGGCTTGACCGCACCCCTCTCCGGCAGGGCAAGGACACCACCGTCACCGGGGACTCCGTCCTCGGAGCAGTCGTCCTCGGGCTCAGGGCCCCCGCCTGGGAGACGCTGCGCGCCGCGCTCGCGGAACTGCTGGCCGGCCAGACCGCGGCCGTACAGGCGCTCCTGGGCGGGGACGAGGAGACAGACCCCGGCGACCAGTCGTACTACGCCGTGTCCTGCCTGAGTTCCACCCTGGGGACGTGGTCGACCGTCGCGCAGGCACAGGCGGCGCTGCCCGAGTTCCGGCGCGTGGCACCGCAGTTCGGCGAGTACTACGCCGGGACGCTGCCGATGTGCACGCGGTGGCCCGTCCGCCCGAACCAGGCCCCGGGCCGGATCACGGCAGCGGGCGCACCGCCGGTCCTCGTCGTGGGCACCCTCCGGGACCCGGCCACCCCGTACCCCTGGGCGCAGGCGCTGGCCGGGCAGTTCTCCTCCGGACGGCTGCTCACCTGGGACGGTGACGGGCACACCGCCTACCACCGGGGCAGCGTCTGCATCGAGAGCGCCGTGGACGGCTACCTGACACGCGGCCATCTCCCGCCCGCGGGCACGGTCTGCCTCTGACGGCGGTGGCCGCCGTGCGGGCCACGGGTGTCGCGTCCGGCCGGAGCGGGCGCGTCGCGGCGGGACTGGTGAGCGCCTGCCTGGTACTGACCGCCTGCTCGCCGCAGCGGCCGCACAGTCCGCACAGTCCGCCGACCGCGGCCTCCCCGATCACCTCCGCCGCCTCGGCGGCGGCTTCAGCGGCGGCTTCAGCGGCGGCGGCGCCGGACCTGGCCCGCTACTACCGCCAGTCGCTGGACTGGCGGCCCTGCCCGGAAGCGGCGTCGTTCGAGTGCACGTCGGTGGCGGTGCCCCTGGACCACGCACGTCCGGAGGGAGGCGACATCCGGCTGGCGGTCGTCCGCCACCGGGCGACCGGTCCGCGCGCCGCCCGCATCGGCTCACTGCTGCTCAATCCCGGCGGTCCCGGCGTGTCGGCAGTGGACGACCTGCTGTCCTACGCCGACGGTTTCTCCCCCGCGCTGCGCGCCGCGTACGACCTGGTCGGCGTCGACCCCCGGGGCGTGGGGCGCAGCGCCCCCGTCGACTGCGGGACGCGCGCCTCGCTGCCCGTCCCCGAGGGCGAGGGCGGGGCGGAAGGGCCGGCGACCGAGGGCGGGGCGGGGGACCCGGAGGCGGGCTTCGCGCTGGTCGCCGACGCGTGCGCACGCGCCGCCGGCCGGCTCCTCCCCCACGTCGGCACCTTGGACGCCGCCCGGGACATGGACGTCGTCAGGGCGCTGCTCGGCGACGACCGGCTCGACTTCCTCGGCTACTCCTACGGCAGTTACCTGGGCGCCACCTATGCGGAGCTCTTCCCCTCCCGTGTCGGCCGCATGGTCCTCGACGGCGCCGTCGACCCCGGCATGGACGCCTTCCGCGCCACCCTCGGCATGGCGCGCGGCTACCAGGGGGCTTGGGATGCCTTCGCCGCCGACTGCGTCGCCCGGCCCGGCTGCCCGGTCGGCCGCTCGCTCCAGGACGCGGGCCGTGTCCTGGACGGTCTTGTCGCGGAACTCGACGCGCACTCTCGGGAGAAGGGCGGCAGCGGCGGCTCCGCCACGGGCGACGATCTGCTCACGGCGGTCACCGCGGCACTCGCGGCGCCCGCCTGGGACGCGCTGCGCGCCCTGCTCGACGAGGTGCGGGCGGGCGATGCCGGCGCCCGGCGACGGCTCCTCGGTCCGGACGACGCCGAAGGACCGGGCGAGCAGTCCCTCGCGGCCGTCAACTGCCTGAGTTCCGCGCTGGGTCCGCGATCGACGGCCGAGCAGACGCGTGCAGCCCTGCCCGAATTCCGCCGCGTGGCACCCCAGTTCGGGGCCTACTACGCCGGGTTCCTTCCCCTGTGCACCCACTGGCCCGCACCGCCGACCCAGAAGCCGCACCGCATCACCGCCCGCGGCGCCCCGCCCATCCTGGTCGTCGGCACCACCCGCGACCCCGCGACCCCCTACACCCAGGCCCGCGCGCTGGCGGACCAGCTCTCCTCGGGCCGGCTCCTCACCTGGGACGGCGACGGGCACACCGCCTATCTCCAGGGCAGCCGCTGCATCGACACCGCCGTGGACGACTACTTCCTCCACGGCCGGCTGCCTGCCGACGGCACCGTCTGTCCTTGAGGCCGTTCGAACAAGGCGCTGTCCGGCACGGCGCGAAGTACGCGTACGTGAGGGCCCAGCGCCTTCAGCGACAAGAAGAAGTGAACTCTGTACGACCCCGCAGGGCCCCGAGGCTCAGCCGCCGGCGGCCCGCGGGCTCCCGCCGGCGCTTCTCCCCGCGGTGCGCGCCGCCCCCGACCGGGCCGGGGGCGGCGTACGCCGTCTCGGTACGGGAGCGCTCAGCCGCGGCGGCCGTTGCCTCCGCCGAGGCCCTTGTCCAGGCCGGCCCGGCGCAGTGCGTCGGCCATGGCGCCGCCGGGGGCCGGGCGGTCGCGGTCGCCGCGGGACTGGCGGGGCGGGTTGCCACCCCTGCGGTCGGGACGGGGACCCCGGTCCTGCCGGTCGGGACGGGGGCCCCGTTCCTGGCGACCGCCACCGGGGCCTCCCTTGGGCGCGCCCGCCTCGTCCTCCAGCCGCAAGGTGAGGGAGATGCGCTTGCGAGGGATGTCGACGTCGAGCACCTTGACGCGGACGATGTCACCGGGCTTGACCACCTCGCGCGGGTCGCTGACGAAGTTCCGGGACATCGCCGAGACGTGCACCAGACCGTCCTGGTGCACACCGATGTCGACGAACGCGCCGAAGGCCGCGACATTGGTGACGACCCCTTCCAGCAGCATGCCCGGTTCGAGATCCTTCAGTTCCTCGACGCCCTCCTTGAAGGCGGCGGTCTTGAAGGCGGGACGCGGGTCGCGCCCGGGCTTCTCCAGTTCGGAGAGGATGTCGGTGACCGTCGGCAGACCGAAGGTGTCGTCGACGAACTCCTGCGGCCGCAGTCCGCGCAGCACCGTGGTGTTGCCGATGAGCGTCCTGATGTCGGTGCCCGCCGCCGAGCTCATCCGCCTGACCACGGGATAGGACTCGGGGTGCACACTCGAGGCGTCCAGCGGGTCGTCGCCGTCAGGGATGCGCAGGAAGCCCGCGCACTGCTCGTACGCCTTGGGGCCGAGCCGGGGCACGTCCTTGAGCGCGGTGCGCCGGCGGAACGGCCCGTTGGCGTCGCGGTGGGCGACGATGTTGGCGGCCAGGCTCTCGGTGATGCCGGAGACGCGGCGCAGCAGCGGCACGGAGGCGGTGTTGACGTCGACGCCGACGCCGTTCACGCAGTCCTCGACGACCGCGTCGAGGGAGCGCGAGAGCTTCACCTCGGACAGGTCGTGCTGGTACTGGCCGACACCGATCGACTTGGGGTCGATCTTGACGAGTTCGGCGAGCGGGTCCTGCAGCCGGCGGGCGATGGAGACGGCGCCGCGCAGCGACACGTCGAGGTCGGGGAGTTCGGCGGAGGCATAGGCGGAGGCGGAGTAGACCGAGGCGCCGGCCTCGGACACCACGGCCTTGGTGAGCTTCAGTTCCGGATGCCGCTTGACGAGGTCCGCCGCGAGCCTGTCGGTCTCGCGGGAGGCGGTGCCGTTGCCGATGGCGACGAGGTCGACGTTGTGGGCGGCGGCGAGCCGGGCCAGGGTCGCGATGGAGGCGTCCCACTGGTTGCGCGGCACGTGCGGGTAGATGGTGTCGGTGGCGACGACCTTGCCCGTCGCGTCGACCACGGCCACCTTGACGCCGGTGCGGAAGCCCGGGTCCAGGCCCATGGTGGCGCGCGTGCCCGCGGGGGCGGCGAGAAGCAGGTCCCGGAGGTTGGCGGCGAAGACCCTCACCGCCTCGTCCTCGGCCTCCTGGCGCAGCCGGACGCGCAGGTCGAGGCCGAGGCGCACGAGGAAGCGGGTGCGCCAGGCCCAGCGCACGCTGTCGGCGAGCCACTTGTCGGCGGGCCGGCCGCGGTCGGTGATGCCGAAGTGGTGGGCGATCGTGCGCTCGAAGGTGGAGGGACCCTCCTCGACGGGCTCCTCGGGCTCCATGGTGAGGTCGAGGACATCCTCCTTCTCGCCGCGCAGCATGGCGAGCACACGATGGGAGGGGAGCTTGGTGAAGGGCTCGGCGAAGTCGAAGTAGTCGGCGAACTTCGCGCCCTCCTCCTCCTTGCCCTCGCGCACCTTGGCGACGAGCCGGCCCCGCTCCCACATACGGGTGCGCAGTTCGCCGACGAGGTCGGCGTCCTCGGACCACCTCTCGGTGAGGATCGCGCGGGCGCCCTCGAGCGCCGCCGCGGGGTCTGCCACGCCCTTGTCGGTGTCGACGAAGCCGGCGGCCTCGGCCTGCGGGTCGAGAGAGGGGTCGCCGAGGAGGCGGTCGGCGAGCGGCTCCAGGCCCGCCTCGCGGGCGATCTGCGCCTTGGTGCGGCGCTTGGGCTTGTAGGGCAGGTAGATGTCCTCGAGGCGGGCCTTGGAGTCCGCGGCGAGGATCTGCGCCTTCAGAGCGTCGTCGAGCTTGCCCTGGGACTCGATGGACTCCAGAATCGCGGCCCGCCGCTCGTCCAGTTCGCGCAGGTAGCGCAGGCGCTCCTCCAGCGTCCGCAGCTGCGCGTCGTCGAGGCCGCCCGTCGCCTCCTTGCGGTAGCGGGCCACGAACGGCACGGTCGCACCGCCGTCGAGCAGCTCGACGGCCGCGTGCACCTGCCCTTCCCGTACGCCGAGCTCGTCGGAGATCCTGCGCTCGACCGAGACCGTTGTCGTCACGATGTGCGACCTGCTTTCTGGCTGGACTACCGGTGCATTATGGCGGAGCCCGGCCCCCCGGCCGGGAGCCTGGGCCCGTGCCGCGCCGGAGTGACGGCGAAGGCGCGTGCCGGACCGGTGGTCGGGGGCGTGCCGGACGCGGGGGCCGCGCCTCGGCCGGGCCGGCCCGTGACCGAACCGGCCGCGCGGCTGGGTGCCGGGGACCGGCCCCCGCACCGATACCGGGGCATGCAATGATCAGATGTATTTGTCCCTGCCACGTAAGTGCGGCCGGCGCCCTCCCGGGTGTCGCGCCCCCGGCGGGCCCGGTGCGCCCGCACCGTGGCCGGCCGGCACTCACGGACACCCAACGGAGGCTTCGTTCCCATGGAATACCGCCATCTCGGCCGCAGCGGTCTCGTCATCAGCGAGATCGCGTACGGCAACTGGCTCACCCACGGCTCGCAGGTGGAGGCGGACGCCGCCACGGCGTGTGTGCGCGCGGCGATCGAGGCCGGCATCACCACGTTCGACACCGCCGACGTCTACGCCGGCACGCGTGCCGAGTCGGTGCTCGGTGAGGCGCTGAAGGGCGAGCGCCGCGAGGGCATCGAGATCCTCACCAAGGTGTACTGGCCGACCGGTCCGGGCCGTAACGACCGCGGCCTGTCGCGCAAGCACATCATGGAGTCGATCGCGGGCTCGCTGCGCCGCCTGCAGACCGACTATGTCGACCTGTACCAGGCGCACCGCTACGACGTGGCCACCCCGCTCGAGGAGACGATGGAGGCGTTCGCCGACGTCGTCCACTCGGGCAAGGCCCTCTACATCGGCGTCTCGGAGTGGCCGGCGGAGCAGATCCGGCGCGCCCACGCGATGGCCCGGGAGCTGCACATCCCGCTGGTGTCGAACCAGCCGCAGTACAACGCCCTGTGGCGGGTGATCGAGGGCGAGGTCGTCCCCACCTGCGAGGAGCTGGGAATGGGCCAGGTCGTCTTCTCGCCGATCGCGCAGGGCGTGCTGACCGGCAAGTACCGCCGCGGCCAGGAGCCCCCGGCGGGCTCGCGGGCCACCGACGACAAGGGCGGCGCGGGCATGATCGCCCGCTGGATGCGCGACGACGTGCTCGACGCCGTCCAGCAGCTCCAGCCGCTCGCCGCCGACGCCGGTCTCTCGCTCGCCCAGCTCGCGGTGGCCTGGGTGCTGCAGAACCCGAACGTCTCGGCGGCCATCGTCGGCGCGTCCCGGCCCGAGCAGGTCGCGGAGAACGCCAAGGCGGCGGGCGTCGTCCTGGAGAAGGACCTCATGGCGCGGATCGAGGAGATCCTCGAGCCGGTCGCGGTCACCGACCCCAAGCGGGTCCACGACAACGTCCCGGTGCGCCGCCCCTGATCCCGGCGCCCCGCGTCCGGCCCCGGTCCCCACGGACCGGGGCCGGACGCGGGCACGGCCCGTACCGCGTCAGGCGGTGTGACAGCGGCCCTCGCCCCGCGGGGCATGCCTGGGAAGGGACGCCCGCGGAGGTGCGCGGCCGCCCCTGGGGCCCGAGCAGAGGGACCGTCGGCTCCCGGACGACGACCTGGACCTCGGCGGAACGTCGCAGGACGTCGATCTCGAAGGCGGCCTCAGTGACCTCGGTCATCGGGGCGAAGGGAGTTGCGGGCTCTCCCCCATGGGGGGCGGCTTCCGCGCGGGCCTGCTCGGCCTCCGCGGCCGCCCCACCGCGGCGAGGTCGACCCTCGCTCAGGGCCACGTTCCCCGGAACGCGGCCCGCACCCGGAGGCCTCTCACCTCGGCACGGTGAACGGGACGCGGGGGGGGGGGGGGGAAAAAGACCAG